>JAHEZB010000011.1:0-8841 GCA_023251285.1 Chitinophagaceae bacterium
CTGCCCTCCTTAAACAATTTTCTCCGACTTTTGCATCAATAACAAATGAAGGATAATGTCTAAAGCGATATATGTAACATCTTCAGAATCGAATAGTGGGAAATCGGTTGTCACCTTGGGTTTGATGAATATCTTATTGGGAAAAATCAGTAAAATTGCTTACTTCCGGCCTGTTATCAGGGAAAATGACGTGCACCGGCAGGACACCTACATTCAAACAATGCTTACTCATTTTGGAATAGACACTCCTTATAATGATTGCTTTGCTTTTACTTACAATGAATTCCTCCGATATCGCAGCGAAAACAATAATTCTTTTTTAATCGATACCATTATCAATAAATATAAAAAGCTGGAAGACGCTTATGACTTTGTGCTGGTTGACGGAATGGATTTTGAAGGAGAAGGCGCTTCTTTTGAATTTTCTTCAAACGTGGAAATTGCCAAAAATCTTTCCATTCCGATGATCCTGGTGTCGAAAGCTGAAGGATATACGCCAGACGAAATCACGCGGAATATACTGGCCACTTTACAGTTCCTGCGAAATCATGATGTGCCCTTACTGGCTGTTATTGCCAATAAAACCAACCCTTCGGATGTAGAAGAATTGCATCTCATGTTCAACCGGCGTTTGCCAAAACACCTTCTGAGTTCTGTCATCCCGGTAATAAATGAACTGCGCAGCCCTACCATGAAAGAAATTGCAGAGGCAATAAATGGCAAAATATTATTTGGCCAAAATTATCTTTCCAACCAGGTTGATCATTTTATTGTAGGCGCGATGCAGTTGAGCAATTGCCTCACTCATTTGGAAGAAAATACGCTCATCGTTACTCCCGGCGACAGGGGCGATATTATCGTTGCCATGATCCAGGCAAATCTTTCTAAAAATTATCCAAAAGTGGCAGGCATCATACTCTCAGGAGGCCTTGCTCCTGAAGAGCCCATTATAAAACTGGTGGAAGGTTTGGAAACCGTCGTGCCGATTGCGGCTGTAGAAACCGGCACTTTCGAAACCGTCAACAATGTTGCTTCTGTCAAATCGAGAATCTATGCAGACAATCATTTTAAAATAGATCTTGCCATCAATACATTTGAAAAAAATACGGACACGGCTGCGTTAATGGACAAGATCGTTACTTCAAAACCTGAGGGCCTTACGCCCCACATGTTCCAATATCAATTGGTAAAAAGAGCCAAACTGGATAAAAAACATATTGTATTGCCCGAGGGCAGCGACGATAGAATACTCGAAGCGGCAGCAAAACTTTTAAAACAGGAAGTGGTAAAACTAACGATCCTCGGAAAGAAAGAAGAAATTGAAGCATCTCTCAAGCGATTGAACCTGGAACTGGACATGAAAAATGCGCAGATCATTAATCCCGCAGATTCTGCACTGCTACCGGATTATATTTCTACTTTTTATGAACTCAGAAAAGGGAAAAATGTAAATATGGATATGGCCACAGACTTTATGAAAGACGGCGCTTATTTTGGCACCATGATGGTTTATAAAGGAGATGCTGATGGCATGGTTTCCGGTTCTATCAATACTACACAGCACACCATCAGGCCGGCGCTACAATTTATAAAAACAAAGCCAGGCGTTTCTATTGTATCCTCTGTTTTTTTTATGTGCCTTCCGGATCGGGTCATCGTGTTTGGAGATTGTGCTGTAATTCCGAAACCTACTTCAGAAGAGCTGGCAGAAATTGCGATCTCTTCGGCAGAAAGCAGCATGATGTTTGGCATTAATCCTAAAATTGCGATGCTTTCTTATTCTTCCGGAAGTTCAGGACAAGGGGAAGAAGTAGTAAAGGTGCGCCTCGCTACTGAACTGGTAAAATCACGCAGGCCCGACCTGGCTGTGGAAGGCCCGATCCAGTATGATGCGGCAGTTGATCGTGTCGTTGGACTACAAAAATTACCTCAATCAAAAGTGGCAGGACAGGCAACAGTTTTGATTTTTCCGGATTTAAATACCGGCAATAATACCTATAAAGCCGTTCAGCGTGAAACCGGTGCTTTAGCGATTGGGCCGATGCTCCAGGGTTTGAACAAACCCGTAAATGACCTTAGCCGTGGCTGTACGGTAGATGATATTTTTAATACCGTAGTGATTACGGCGATACAAGCCCAGCAATCTTAATTTTGAAGTCAAAGGTTGCCAACCTTCATAACTTTATTTCGAGTTTAATAAACTCACTTCAAGGTTGGCAACCTTAAAACCAGATTTAGCATGAATATTTTTGTTATTAACTCAGGAAGCAGTTCTATAAAATACCAGTTTATTGAAATGCCTTCAGAAAGAGTGATCTGTAGTGGAATGGTAGAAAGGATCGGTAAAGAAGATGCACGCATTATTTACAAAACCGGCAAAAAAGGTGAGGAACAAATTACTTCAAAAGTAACGAAAGTTGCCAACCACGCTGAAGGCCTGCAGCAAGTAGTTTCTTTATTAACGGCTAAAGATACCGGCGTCATCAACGATCCTTCAGAAATTCACGTCGTCGGCCATAGAGTCGTTCATGGTGGCGAAACTTTTTCCCAAACAACGATAATCACAGAAGAAGTAAAAGAAAAAATTAAACAATTGTTTGCACTCGCGCCTTTACACAATCCTCCAAATTATACCGGCATTGAAGTGGCTGAAAAACTATTTTCGGAAGCTGTTCAGATTGCCGTATTTGACACGGCTTTTCATCAAACCATTCCACCGGTTGCCTTTCGCTATGCGATTCCCAACAAATTTTATTATGAGGATGGAATCAGGGTTTACGGCTTTCATGGTACGAGCCACAAGTATGTAAGCAACAAAGCGATTGATTATCTAAAAATAGAAACCAGCAAGATCACTACCATTCATCTCGGTAATGGCTGCAGCATGACAGCCGTACAAGAGGGAAAATCGATAGATACCAGTATGGGTTTCGGGCCAATGAATGGATTGATCATGGGAACGCGTGCAGGGGATATTGATCAATCAGTAATCTTTTATTTGGTAAATGATTTAGGGTACGAAGTTGAAAAAGTAAAAGATTTGCTTAATTATAAAAGCGGAATGACCGGCCTCACCGGCTTTAACGACATGCGGGATATTCACCGTCAAATCGAAAATGGGGATGAGCAGGCATTGCTTGCTTTCAGGATGTATGCTTATCGGATCCGTAAATATATCGGTTCTTACGCAGCCGCATTGAACGGCCTGGACGCGATTGTTTTTACAGGCGGCGTTGGTGAAAATGATTACCGCATGCGCGAATTGTGTTGTTCGAATATCGATTATCTCGGAATAAAACTGGACGAAGAAAAAAATAAAACGGCGTCAGGTGACATCCGTGAAATAAATGATGTTTCTTCTGCTGTAAAGATTTTAGTGATTCCTACTGATGAAGAATTAGAAATTGCAATTCAGTGTTATGAGTTGCTGGAAAGAGGTTGAAGGTTGAACGTTTGAATCTTCTAGAGAACATTTCTATAATCATCAGCAAAAGCACAAATAACTGTGTTTTCATTTCTGTTTTAAGAAGTTTTGCAACCCCTACCATTAATTTTTTTTGGCTTGTTTATCTAATTGCAGCGCGCCAGTTGTCGTTTCTAAACCGATTCCCGATTTTACCTACTAATATTTGACCTTTGCAAAGCACATATAACCTCTGAACACACATGGGAAAATCGTTTCGGAAGAACTGACCTGCTTTCCACGAATCTCCAACTGGTAGTTAAGATCGAGATTACTGAGGGGCGTTTTGTTTGAAAGATCCCCGTCGCTGCTAAGGGTCTGCTCCTTCATAATTTCCGTTTGCCTTTCAATTTCGTTAAACAGGAAATGTAAGCTGTTGCCGGTATTTATTACAGCAAATGAGGGGAAACGTCCGGTCTGGGATTTTATGATCTCGTTACTCCATTTAAGATGAGCTTTATTATCAAAGTATAATATGACAACATTTTTGTAAAAAATACTTGACAAAAACCTAATACTCGAAAATACGTATTGGGCAGATGAAAAAATAAAGTTTTGAGGCCATGGGAAGACATAATGGCCCTGTATCCCAAGGTCTTCCGCGGTTACTATAAATCCGCCATCTTTTGTTAGAATAACATTTCTCAAATAAAAATAATTCAAGCTGGAAGTACTTGCGAATGAAAAAAAATTCTTTGCCAACAGCGAATCTCCTCTTTTGCTCCAAATTGCGGTATATGGGCCTTCTTTGTAACCGTTTCTTTTCTTATAATACAACGAGTTGATGAGGTAATTTTTATTCAAGTTATCGATCTTCAGATCTACACCGTCCAATAAATTTCCGGATAAATCCAATGCATGAATGTTGAACCTGTTCTCGGTCGGCCCTTTGGTAACCAGTACTAAATGTTCAAAAAGATCAGTCGTCTCTAACTTAGTTCCTTTCGCAAACACAAAATTTCCGTCGTTATCAACCAGGAAATCGCTGAAAAGATCATTTTCCGTCTCAAAAAAACTTTGTATCTCCGATTTATGTATTAAGTGAAGGCTTTCGTTAAAAAGAAGTGTAGTAAAATGGAATAGGCCGCTTCCTGTGTAAAAATCTCCTTTGTCAATTTTATACACCATGATTTTGGACCGGTCTTCACTGCTGCTAACGTGATAAAGTTTAATATCTGCAAGAAATTTGATGTGTGAGGTATCAAGCCGAATAGGTTCCTGTATAATTTTCCCATTCCCGTCTATCGCAGCCGCCATACAGTAAAAAACATTTCTCTTTTGAAATTGGTATATTACATCAACCCGGTCAAAACAATTTACAAATTCGACACTTATCACATTTGAAGGTATAAACTTGAGGTTTACATCTTCTTTCAATTTCATGTTGTTATCATAAATGCTTATTAAATGCTTATAACGAACGCCCTTATAAATTAAAACGTTCTCGTTTAATTTTCCTATAATATTATAGGCACCGCCAAAAACAAGGTCATCGTGACCAGGTTTGCTATATGCGATCTCCTGTGCAGTTAATGATAAAAATGATATACTCAGAATTAGAAAAATGATAATACTTTTCATGCTGATTGAAAGGCGGATTTGAAATTTAAAACATAAGCGGTATTTGTTCATCTGTTACATAAGATCATTCAAAAATAGCAAATAGACGATAAATAATGCTTTTGGCGACATCTATTCAGCCTTGTGGATAAAGCTATGCTAAATAACAGCGATTGAAGAAACACATGGAGGATGGAATAGTAACGAAAGGTTTCAACCGCACCGTCTGGCCGTTCACAAATTTGGCGCAACAAAAGAATAAATAAGCGTAATTCCCATTTTCTGTTTTCAGAAGTTTTTGCATCCACTATAATTATTTTTATTTTGTTAAAAATTCTTTAACTAATTTTAGGTCGCAATTGCGGCACTCCATATTCATAAAATTATTTGCAATAAATTCTTATGATATCAAAAAAAACAACAGTCATTTTCTTTTTACTATTCGTGTTTACTGTATTTTTTTCGCTTTCATCTTCTGCTCAAAATACCCAGATAAAAGGCTTTGCGGATGTTCTTACTTCTTATCAAAATGGAAAAGCTTCTTTCGGCTTTGATGAACAGGATCTTTTTATCACTTCGGAACTGACAGATCGGATATCTTTCCTGGGAGAAAGTGTATTTAAATATACGCCCTCCTCTCCTACCGATTTTTCTGTAAGCATTGAGCGGCTCATCATTAAATACAATTTCCAGGGCAATAACAACCTCATTCTCGGAAAGATCCATTCACCGATAAATTATTGGAACAACACGTATCATCACGGGAGGGTTTTTTATCCAACAATTGGGCGACCATTACTTTTTGCTGCAGAAATAATCCCGCTTCATACAACCGGCATCAGTTTGCAGGGACATGATTTTGGAAACCTGAGATTTGGATATGATGTAGTGATAGGCAACGGGCTTGGTTCAGCGCCGGTTCAGGATAATGACAAGCGCAAATCCGTTACAGTAGCCGCTCACATTAAACCGATAGACGATCTTTATCTTGGCGTTTCCTGGTACAATGATGCCGTTTCCAAAGGCGCTACGGTAATGAATAAAGTAATTGGCTGGAAAGTAAATCAAAATCTTTTTACCGGTTCGGTCGCGTATTTTGGAAAGAAATTTGAACTGCTTACTGAAGGTACATGGGGCATTGACAAAACGGATACCACAGGTTCAAAAAATACACTGGCAGCGTATCTTTATACAGGATATAAGGTTACGGAAAAATTAATTCCGTACATCAGGCTGGATGATCTTCAATATCAAAACGGCGAAATTTATTTTACCAAAAACAATACAACTTCTGTTATCGCCGGCTTGCGCTACCAGATCAATTATCTCGCTGTTGTAAAATTAGAATTTCAACATCAGCATGCCGAACTGGAAGGAAATACCAATAGTATCACCGCACAATTTGCAGTAGGATTTTAATTATGAAAATGAAAAGAATCAAACGATACCAACGTTTCATCTTTACAAAATTCTTTTTTGTAACAATAATTCTTTTTTCTGCCTTCTCCGGTTTATCACAAACTTCGGCACTAACTGTGATCAGCAATCAAAAAGGCGCTCCTGCTACTTTAAATTTTTCTCAGTTGAAATCCATTTTCATGGGCGAACAACAACGCTGGCGCAGTGGCACCAAGATCACCATCGCATTGATGAAAACAAATACCGCTGCAGGTAAAAATACTTCTGAAACACTTTATGGGATGAGCGCAGATGAATTGAATAAATTCTGGCTGGCATTGGTATTCCAGGGAAAAGCTTCGGCGCCTAATTTTTTTAATTCTGCAAGTGAATTAGAAAATTTTGTTGCCCAAAACCCAGGCGCGATCGGTATTGTAGACCAGGTAGCGGCGAATGATGAAATTAAAACTGTGCAGGTGGAAGGGAAAAAATTATAGATTAATATGCTCATGTGCCAATGCGCTGATGTGCTGATCAATTTCCGATGATAATTCAATAAATCCTGCGAAAATCAAAACAAAAATGTTCATTACCCTTAAAACAAAAATCTGGCTCACGGTTCTGAGTATTGTTTTAATGTTTACCTTTTTTACGCTTTATTATTTTCCTGCGCAACAAAAAAAGCTGTTAATCAAAAACTACAGCGATGAAGTTCAAAACCTTGCAAATACAGTTGCTTTGGGAGTCAGGATTGCGATAACCGAGCAAAACTTCCAGGGCGTTCAAACAGCGATGGAATTTGTAAAAGACGATCCAAGATTGAAGTTTGTGAGCATGCTTGAAAATGATACTACCTGGAATAACGATCATACCAATTATAAAGTCAACTCTACTGTTTTTAAAACATTTCCCGAAAATCAACACCCTAAAGTGACGATTGAATCTTCAGATTCACTCATCGTAAAACGCGCTCCGTTTGTTACATCCGTTATGTCTGGTTCGGTCATGCTTGCTTTTACAACAAAGGAGATTGCTGAAAGTCAAAAAAAGATCCGCGTCACTTCGCTGGTAGTCAGTGGTATTGTTTTATTGATTGGTATCCTGATTGGTTATTTGCTCGCGCGAACCATTTCAGTGCCGGTAAGGGCTTTGCGCAATGCTGCAAACAGGGTGGGAAAAGGTGACCTGAAACAACGCATTGAAAAAACAGGTAATGATGAAATTGGAGAATTAGGTCGGGCCTTTAATAAAATGATCGACGACCTTTTGCTGACAAGACAGGAACTGGATGAATCAAACATTTCGCTGTCTCAAGCAAACAATAGTTTGAATACCACTTTAAACGAATTAAAAGCTGCGCAGGCGCAATTGATCCAATCAGAAAAATTAGCATCATTAGGCGAACTCACCGCCGGCATTGCTCATGAGATACAAAATCCATTAAACTTCGTTAATAATTTCGCAGAGGTAAATGCCGAATTGATTGAAGAACTGAGGCCTGAATGCCAAAAGCCAGAAGCAGAAAGAGATGCGCAAACCATAGATGAGATATTGACTGATATTAAGACAAATGCAGAAAAGATCAACTATCATGGTAAACGTGCAGATGCAATTGTAAAAGGAATGTTGCAACATTCACGTACAAGTTCAGGGCAAAAAGAGCCAACGGATATCAATGCGCTTGCAGATGAATATTTGCGTTTAAGTTATCACGGTTTGAGAGCGAAGGACAAATCCTTCAATGCCGCAATGAAGACAGATCTTGATCAAAGCATCGGTAAAATAAATATCATTTCCCAGGATATTGGAAGAGTTTTACTCAATCTGTTCAATAATGCTTTTTATGCCGTAAACGAAAAACAGAAAGAGCAGCGTAAAGAGGTGACACCTTTTCAAAAGGTGTCACCTCTTTATGAACCAACCGTTTCGCTCACAACAAGGAAACTTGAAAATCGTGTAAGCATCACCGTTAGTGATAATGGCAATGGTATTCCGGTAAAAATATCAGATAAAATTTTCCAACCTTTTTTTACTACAAAACCAACCGGTGAAGGAACAGGATTGGGCCTCAGCTTGAGTTACGACATCATCAAAGCGCATGGAGGAGAAATAAAAGTGGAAAGTAAGGAAGGGGAAGGAACCACATTTATGATTCAGATACCATTATAAAATGAGACACAACTGAATTTATTGCCAGCTGCGTTGACGCCTCGGACGATGGCTATTAAAAAAAAACGGCTGCCGAAAATAAAAATGCCTATTATTTCTTTGTTTATATTTCCGCCAGATATTTATGTACAAAGCTTATCGCCATAGAACCTTCACCCACCGCAGAGGCCACACGATTCATAGCCCCTCCCCGCACATCTCCTGCCGCAAAAATTCCGGTGCAGCTTGTTTCCAATAAATAAGGATCACGG
>JAHEZB010000011.1:8851-15627 GCA_023251285.1 Chitinophagaceae bacterium
CATCATCAAAGCGCATGGAGGAGAAATAAAAGTGGAAAGTAAGGAAGGGGAAGGAACCACATTTATGATTCAGATACCATTATAAAATGAGACACAACTGAATTTATTGCCAGCTGCGTTCTACCGAAACTAAAAATGCCGATTATTTCTTTGTTTATATCTCAGCCAGATATTTATGTACAAAGCTTATCGCCATGGAACCTTCACCGACGGCGGACGCCACACGATTCATAGCACCTGCCCGCACATCTCCTGCCGCAAAAATTCCGGGGCAGCTTGTTTCCAATAAATAAGGATCACGGTCGAGCTTCCATATCTTTTTAAAATTATCATGGTGCTGCAGGTCTCTGCCGGTTTCAATAAACCCTTTATCGTTGGTAATAATTTCCTGATCCAGCCAATCTGTGAAAGGCTTGGCGCCGATAAAAATGTATAAGGCCGCAGCATCTTCTGTGTATGTTTCCCCTGTTTTAATATTTTGAATTGTCAGCTGCTCTAATCTTTCATTGCCTTTGGCTTCCACGACTTCCCGGGAAGTACAAACTGAAATATGGGCAACACCTTTTATCTGATCTATTAAATAAGACGACATCGTATATGACAGATCATCTCTCCTGATAAGAATATTTACCTGCCTGGCAAATTTTGACAAATACATCGCTGCCTGGCCTGCTGAATTTCCGCCTCCAACAATAAAAACAACTTTGTCCCTGCATGCGGAAGCCTCTGTATTTGCCGCGCCGTAATAAATGCCGGCTCCTTTAAACTGCGAAATCCCTGGTGTTGTCAACTGGCGATAATCTACGCCGGTAGTAATTACAATCGCTTTGGTCATTATTTCTTTATCGTCGCCCAAAATGATTTTCTTGTAATTGTCCTGCACC
Organism: Chitinophagaceae bacterium; assembly: GCA_023251285.1. Lineage (GTDB taxonomy): Bacteria > Bacteroidota > Bacteroidia > Chitinophagales > Chitinophagaceae > Ginsengibacter. The sequence continues at coordinate 9,736 of JAHEZB010000011.1, forward strand.
TGTATCGCTTTTACTGACTGAGGTGAAAGAAAATCCGTTCCAAATCTTACTGATTGCGTAATAGCCCTTCGTGTAAGATCAGCGCCACTCAATCCTGAAGGAAAACCAAGGTAATTTTCGATGCGCGAACTGGTGCCGGCTTGTCCTCCCGGCGCCCTCCTTTCAATCAATAATGTTTTTAATCCTTCCGACGAGCCATACACAGAAGCCGCTAATCCGGCAGGACCGGCGCCAATTACCACCACATCAAAAATCTCATTTTTTACATCCGGATTTAAGCCAATTCTATTCGCAACATCAATGATGCTCGGGTTTGAAATCATCGTTCCATCCTCAAAAAACATGACCGGCAAATCTTTTGCTTCAAATTGATTCAGTTGCAATAATTGCTTGCCTTCTTCCTCCGTTGCATCCAGCCATTGATAAGGTATTAAGTTGCCTGATAAGAATTCTTTGATCTCGTGGCTCTTCGGTGAAAACTGGTACCCTGCCAATTTGATCCCTTTAAAATCCGGATGAAAATTATTTTGCCAGTCATCCAAAAGATCATTGATAACAGGGTATAATCTTTCCTCAGGCGGATCCCACGGCTTCGTCAGATAATAATCAAGCCGTACATTGTTGATCGCTTTGATGGCGGCATCTGTATCAGAATAGGCGGTAAGCAACACTTTTTTCGCATCATCATAATATTCCATCGCCTTTGATAAAAAATCAACGCCTTCCATTTCCGGCATGCGCTGGTCGGAGATGAACATGGCAACAGATTCGCCCCTGTTTTTTAGTTCGAGCAAACTCTCCAATGCTTCTTTTGCTGATGAAGTGCTAAGTACACGGTAATCCTGCCTGTATTTATTTTTTAAATCCCTGGTGATGGCGCGAAGCACCTGTACATCATCATCAATTACAAATATGATTGATTGATCCATTTGAGGTTAATTTTACTTTCATTACATGGGAAGACAAATTTCAAATTCTGTGGCTCCGGGCACTGAGTTTACTTTCACTTCACCATTGTGTTGTAACATGATGCGGCTTACCACATCAAGCCCGAGGCCTGTGCCTTTGCCCATTTCCTTTGTAGTAAAGAACGGGGCAAAGATATTTTGTTTTATGTCGTCCGGAATGCCCGGCCCATCGTCTTTAATAAGTATTTTCACAAACCGGTCGTCGTGATGAGTGCTTATCGTAAGAATCCCTTTCTTGTTCACTTCCATCGCATCGATGGCGTTGTCAATGACGTTTGTCCAAACCTGGTTCAGTTCACCGGGAAAGACTTTTATTGGCGGAAGAGAATCATCATAATTTTCGATCACATTAATATTTCCTTTCCTCAGTTTATAATTCAACATCGTTAGCGTATTGCGGATTCCGTCATGAATATTTGTCAACTGGCGATCTGTATTTTTATCCATGAACGTAAAATTCTTGACAGCGCCAACAAGTGTTGAAATTCGTTCAGAAGAAGTTCGAATGTCCTCCGCCATTTTATTGGTCACTAAATAATTGCTTACCCATTCAAGCAATACCGGAAGATGTTCTGGGGTAGAACAATCTTTAAATACATCAAGCTCAGCCGTTGTAAATCCACGTTCTACCAATCCTTCGGGATCAGTGTCATTGAGACCATTATCATCAAGCCAGTCGGTAAGTTCATCTTCAAGATTTGCTTTTTGCATCATGGTCAATGCAGGAGGTTCCGTATTGATTTTATCGATGATCAACTTACTGATTTTCTTCACTTTTTCCGGCTCGATCTTTAAATTGGCAATAGACTCAAATAAACGTGGCAACCTGCCAACCTGTGTTTGCAACAATGCCGCAGCGCGCGAAATTGCAGCAGCAGGATTATTAAGTTCATGTGCAAGTCCGGCGGAAAGCTTTCCTAATGCGAACATCTTCTCGTTCTGCTGCTGAATGGAAGTAAATTCCCGGACGCGGCTCAGCATCATATGTACCATCGCTTCAATCAATTCGTAGTGAGTGCCAAAGCCCTCAATAAGTTTTTCTTTTGAACATTTAAAAACCCATGATTTTTTTATCGCTTCGCAAAAAGCAGGAGTGAAGGTGGCCCTCGAGTAAGGAAGATAACCGCTAACCTGTCCCGGATCCAGTATGCGTAATTCCTTTTGTTTACCCGATTGTACTGCACAAATCCTCATCTTCCCGCTCAAAACGATATAGGAAATGATGACTGGTTCACCCACATTAAACAGTAATTCATCCTTTTCTATTTCTACCGTTTCACCCTGGCGTATCAGCCATTGCAATTGTTCATCGGGGACATTCTGAAATTCCTTTACAATTTTAAGGTCTTGAATAGTTAGTTCTTTCATGAAATGAAATAAATTTCAGGAAAGGTAGGAATTGCAGAGAATAAAACAACGTTGCTCCAGCACATGCGAAAGCAGCAAAAAAATCAGCGGAAAAAAGAGAAGCGATCATACTTACTATTCGCATAAATACAATATTTTCTAATGATAATTAAAGCATCTCTCCATGCTGGTTAAAGCATGAATATTCCATCTTTTAAAGTATAGCATCTTCATACCCTGGCCGTACCTTCGCCTGCTCAGGTCCGGGTTAAGTCCGGTATATGCCGGACTTAACCCGGACTTGTATACAAGGAAACCCCTATCAAAACGTATGGAGATAGCAATTAAGTATGGATTTAGATTGAAGGTTAGTGGCCGTGATTTACATCTTATATGGTGCATGTAGCCAGGAAATGTTCATCTTCAATGATGAGAAAACTTTTTTCTTTATTTGACGGGATGTTGTATCTCACAAACCGGTTCATAAATATTTCAGTCACCGGTCATCTACTTCCGGATACAATTATTGTCGCGTTTCACTTCAGCAAAATATTCAAGGGAAAAGATAATCGACTAAGTTCCATTGAACATTTAAAACTTTACCGTTGTCGTATCAAAATCACTATCAATATGATGGTCTGAAACAGAAATATCGATTTGTTCAGTTACAAAGGCAAGTGAATCGGCGTAAATGTTTTTAAATAAAAAGCGTTAGCGCAGTGAACAAAGAAATAACCGTATTTCCTGTTTTCATTAAATTTCAATTTCTGCCTTTGATGATACTTTTTTATAAGAGTTTAAACAATTATTTCACTTCAATTTTGAAAGGCGCTACAGGCATATTTTCTTTATTGAATAAATTTCCCATTTGCGTGTTGTTGAAACCGTATTTTACAAACGCCGGTTCAGCAATTTTCTTATTGTAAACGGTAATTTTACCTGGCGCTAATTTTACATCAGCAGGATAATAAATACCGTCTTTTCCGGCGATGTACAAATCTTTTATTGCGCCACCTTTTACAATGAATCCTTTGTCCGCATTGCTCAGCGCGATGACCGCTTTATTCCCTTCGCGATGTGATGAAACATACATCGGGGAAAACTGATCAAACTGTTTCTGTCCGTAAGTTTCATTCAAAGCAATTTCTGCAAGCCTGTATCCCACATCATGTTTATCGTGAGGATGAATATCAGTTGTATCTGACACGAGATCAGACGTAACGACCATTCCTGTTCGGGGCAGAACCAATGCATCGGCTTGTGCCTGTCGTAGATAAGCGGCATTTTCATTGTTACCATATTGAAACGGAGCAATCTGCACAAAATAAAAAGGGAACTCTTCATTCCAGGCCTTTCTCCATGAGGTGATCATGTCTTTGAACAACTCCCCGTAAGTGCTATAAGTATCCACATTCGATTCGCCCTGGTACCAGATGGTGCCAGAGATATTGAAGTTGCTAAGCGGCGCGATCATTGCATTGTAAGCCAGTCCTGCTCCTACCGGCCACCACTGACTTACTTTAAGTTTTTGCTGTGCCGCTTCCAACCGGGGATTGTTTTTTACGATACTATCGGGAGTCCATGTTTCTGCAGGAGTGCCGCCCCAGTTGGATGAAATGAGCCCGATCGGAACGTGCAGATTTTGACTCAGCATTTTTCCAAAAAAGTATGCGACCGCACTGAAATTCTTGACCGTATTTGAATCACAATTTTTCCAGCTGCCATCACAGTTTTCCTGCGGTGTGAATGCGGTAGTTTTAGGAATTTGAAAAAAATGAAGCTGATATTGATTGCAGGTAGGAAAGTCTGCGGCTACATCTTTTGTCTTTCGCCAGTTGTAAGTAAATTCCATATTCGATTGGCCGGAGCAAACCCACACTTCCCCCAACCATACATCATTTAAAGTGATGGTATCATTTCCCAAAAATATTATTTCATATGGACCACCACCTTTTGGCGTATTTACTTTTACCATCCATTTTCCATTTCCATCTGCGACGGTTTTCAAAGTATCTTTTGTCCAGGAAGGCTGAATGGAAATTTTTTCAGCAGGACCTGCCCATCCCCACAACTTTACGGTCGAATTTTGTTGTAATACCATCCCGTTCGACAAAACATTTGGCAAACGAATTTGAGCCTGTGATGATAACATAAAAACCAGTGAAGCAATAAATAAGCACTTTTTTTTCATAGAAAATATTTTTTTAAATGTCCTAAGAAATGTTTGAAGTAAAAACAGGTTGACGAAATTAGGAAAGTATGAGAAAGAAGTATTACAGCGGTCACTTTACGGTCACTGTTCCCTTCTTCGTTTCAAATTTTACAACATTATCTTCAACCGGTATCGCTGAAATCATTTTTCCCTTCACATCATACACGTGCATGCCTGCCGGCAAGTAAAGAAAACAAACAGCGCCGGCTTTGGCGCGGATGGTAGCACTGGCGACCTTTCCATTCTTCCATTCAAAATTTACTTCAAATCCATTTCGTGTACACATGCCGGTTACTTTTCCTGAAGCCCAGTCTTTATCCCGGGGAAGTGCCGGAAGAAAACGAATCGCATTGTTCGGTCCGCTGCTTTGTAAAAGCATTTCAGCAATGCCTGCTGTGCCACCAAAGTTTCCATCAATCTGGAATGGAGGATGAGCACAGAAAAGATTTGGATAAGTACCGGCGCCCTTATTATACGAAATATCGTTTACGTCGAAAGCAGGCTGCAACAAGCCTTTCAGCATTTTTAACGCGTGATCTCCATCGCGCAGCCTTGCCCAGAAATTAATTTTCCACGCACGGGACCAGCCTGTTCCTTCATCACCTCTGCGTTCAAGCGTTTTACGCGCAGCCGCCTCCAGTACCGGTGTTGCAGCACTGATCTCATCGTACGGATATAGGCCATACAATTGCGACACATGCCGGTGATGCGGCTCTGTTTCATCATAATCACGCAGCCACTCCTGGATGCCACCGTATTTTTTACTGATCTGATCTGGCGCGAGACGGCTTTTTATTTTTTGTAAAGAATCGATCCATAAATTATCGGCACCAAGTATTTTGGCAGCAGCGATGGTGTTGCTTAAAAGCTCACGACCAATTTGCATATCCATTGTTGGGCCGATGCATGTTTGACCGACAAATCCATCATCTGTTTTATAAGAATTTTCAGGAGAATTGGACGGAGCTGTCACCAACCATTTTGTTTCAGGGTCTTCTATGAGAATACTGGTATAAAAACGCGCTGCACCGTTGAGAACAGGATAGATTTCTGCAAGATATTTTTTATTCAAATTAAAGAGGTAATGCTGCCAGAGATGTTCACAAAGCCATGAACCCCCGGTGAGGGTAGACCCCCATTCCGCACCTTCTCCGGGTGCAGTAAACTTCCATGGATTGCTGATGACATGGGCAACCCAGCCGTTTGAATTATAATATGCCTTTGCGGTTTTTTGACCCGGCTTTACCAATTGTTTTACAAAATCGATCAGGGGCAAATGGCAATCTCCAAGATTGGTGATTTCCGCTGGCCAGTAATTCATCTCGACATTGATGTTCAAATGATAATCGCCGTTCCACGGTGTCT
>JAHEZB010000361.1 GCA_023251285.1 Chitinophagaceae bacterium
TACCTGTTTACAACGCCGGAATCAATAGAATGATGATTCCCGTCGTCGTCATAATATTGAAACAATTCTTTGCCCGGCACATCCCTGCATTTTTTTATAATGCTCGCAAGCCTTCTACTTTTTAACCTGATTTTATGCGCTACTCCTTTTTTGCCTTTGAATGAAAATGTAACCGAATTCCCGTCAAATTTTACATGACGATCTTTCAAGGTGGTTAAGCCAAAGGAGCCATATTCTTTTTCGTAAAATGAATTACCAATTCTGATGTTGGTTCGTTCCATCAAACTTACCACTGCAGCCAGCACTTTTCTTTCTGATAAGTCCGGAATACCTAAATCTTTTTCCAATTGCAAACGTATGTCCGGCAAGGCTTTTCCAAAATCATGAAGGCGATAAAACTTTGTTTCGTTTCTCAATGCATTCCATGCCGGGTGATATTTATATTGCTTGCGGTTTTTTGTATCAAAACCGGTTGCCTGCAAATGGCCATTTTCATCTTTGCAAATCCATACTTTTTCCCATGCGGGTGGAATTACGAGGTGTTTTATTCTCAATAATACTTCATCGTCTTTGATAGGCTTATTTTGAAAATAATATTCGAAAGTGTCACCGTTTTTTCTCCTTTCGATTCCCTCATCTTTATCACTTACATAAATGAGATTCGCTGCCTTAGCAGTTTTCTCTTCATTCTTTAAAATGCTCCGTAACTTTCTTTTTGAAAGTTTCTTAACTTCTTCCGCAACCTCAGTCATGAAATAGAATTTTAACTTATTTATCCGTTTACTACCTCGCCTCCGTTTGGATGCAATACCTGTCCTGAAATGTAGCTGGAATCGTCATTGCAAGCCAAAAATAAATAGGAAGGCGCCACTTCATTCGGCTGACCTCCGCGTCCGATTGGTGTTCCTGCACCATGTTCCTGTAAAGTTTTACCCGGCTCTGAAGCGGTGATCAATGGTGTCCAGATTGGGCCGGGAGCAACAGCATTTACACGGATTCCTTTCCCTGCAAGGTTATCACTAAGGCTTCTTGTGAATGTTACGATGGCACCTTTTGTTGCTGAATAATCTATTAGCTTTGGATTGCCGCGATACGCAGTAACAGAAGTAGTGTTTACAATAGCACTTCCTTTTTTCATATGTGGCAATGCGGCCTTTGTGATCCAGAACATTGAAAAGATATTTGTTTCAAAAGTCTTAATCATATTTTCTGTGGTAAGATCTTCCAGCGAATCAGCTTCCGTTTGCGTGCCGGCATTATTGATCAAAACATCAATCCTTCCAAATTCTTTTACCGCTTTATCTATCGCCTCTTTGCAAAAATCTTCTTTTCGCAAATCTCCTCGCAGCAACAAACATTTTCTTCCGTACGATTCTATTTTTTTCTTTGTATCATTCGCATCATCATCTTCATCTAAATAAACGATAGCGACATCTGCTCCCTGGTTGGCAAACAACAATGCGCACGCTTTTCCAATGCCACTATCTGCGCCGGTTATAAATAATATTTTGTTTTCCATCTTCGTTCCTTTTGGGCCTTTTGGAGAAGTATCAGGAGCAGAAGACATATTTTTTGAAGAATCTGTTTTAATTTTTGCTTTCGTAGCTTTTTCTTCGTCTGCTGTAGTTTTATCCATAAATCATTCATTTAAGTTTTGAGTATTTTATTCTACAAAAATTTAGAAAAGGCAGACTAGGCCTGCCTTTTAAATTAAAAATGACGGTAATTTTATTATTCATCTGTTTCATCTACTTCCAAAAATTCACTTTCATCTTCAATGTTCCTGTTTTCGTCTGTTTGTTTATCGTCATTCATCTTATTCTTCTTATGTTTCTTACCACCGGCGGCGGCAAGGAAGAGCTGTGTATCAGTGCCTGCAGAAACACCTGTGTGAACTTCTTCGCGGGTTTCACTGCCAAGCTCATTACTTCCCATTGAAGGGTCGGTTATTCTTTCTGTTTCGTCCATAATATTTAGTATTAGAATTAATAATTTTTTTTACAGAAAAATATATGCCAATTCAATAAGGAGAAGTGCTTGAAAGAATTTATAAAAAACATTTACTAGCTACATTTACACCATGAATTACCTGGCGCATGCTTTTTTATCTTTTAATAATCCTGAAATTTTAGCGGGAAATATGATCAGCGATTTTGTAAAAGGAAAAAAGAAATTTAATTACCCGTTAACTATTCAAAAAGGAATTGCTTTGCACCGGATGATTGATCATTTTACCGATTTTCATCCGGTCACATCCATAGCAAAAAATCTTTTCCGGCCACATTATCGCTTGTATTCTGGTGCTTTTGTAGATATTGTTTATGATCACTTTTTAGCTTTAGACGAAAAACAATTTGCAGTTTATGGTGGCCTCGGATCATTTTCAAAAATCGTTTACAAGGAACTGGATGATCAGCAATCTTTTTTCCCGCCGGCTTTCGAAAGGTTATTTCCTTATATGAAATTGCAAAACTGGTTGTATGAATACCGGTTAAAAGAAAATATGCGGAAAAGTTTCAGCGGTCTTGTTCATCGTGCAGAATATTTAAACGAATCGGAGATAGCATTCAAAACTTTTATTGAACATTACAATGAGTTATCAGAATGTTATAACGCCTTTTTTCCACAGCTAAAAGAGTACGCGTTCCAAAACCTGCCCAACCTTTTAAGAGAATAATTCAATCTATATTTGCAAATCAAAAAAAAATAATGAAGAACTTCCTTGCCCTTGCTTTTGTGATGATTTGTTTTTCCACCTCAGCTCAATTGGCCGTTTCCCCTATTCCGCCACTGGATAAGTCACCGATGGATATGAGTTATTTTCCCATAAATTATCCGATTCTCAAAATCCAGAATAAAATTACATCACCACTTGTAATGCGCGTGATTTACAGCAGACCACAAGTGAATGGCAGAAAGATCTTTGGCGGATTGCAGGAGTATGGTGAAGTGTGGCGGCTGGGGGCAAATGAGGCTACAGAAATTGAATTTTTTAAAGATGTGGAGATCAACCGGAAGAAAATCAAAAAAGGACGGTACACACTTTATGCAATACCTTACGCAGATAAATGGACACTGATCGTGAACAAAGACACAGATACCTGGGGAAGTTTTCGATATGATTCATCAAAAGATGTAGTACGAATGGATTTACCGGTAAACAAGAATGACTTTACCGAAGACATGACGATCGTTTTTGAAAAAACAAATTCCGGCGCGAATATGAATATGTATTGGGAAGATGTGAAAGCTTCTTTGCCGATTATGTTTTGAAAATATGGAACCTAAAATTTCTTTTTCGGATAAGTAGAAATCACACTTATTTATTGGTCTGCTGAACGATCTATATTTCATACTTAATATCTGATACCGATATTTTAATTATTAACTTATAAACTAAAATCATTTTGAAACAGGAAACAAAATTCATACATGCTGGTGCAGAACCGGATCCCACAACCGGAGCAATTATGACGCCGATTTATCAAACTTCTACTTTTGTACAGGAGAGTCCTGGCGTGCACAAGGGATACGAATATGCTCGTACGCAAAACCCTACAAGGCGTGCTCTGGAAACGGCTTTGGCGATTGTTGAAAACGGCAAATACGGTTTATGTTTTGCCAGCGGTTCTGCTGCAGCAGATGCAGTAATCAAATTATTAAATCCTGGAGATGAAGTAATTGCTGCAAACGATATGTATGGCGGCACCTACCGCCTTTTTACAAAAATTTTTGAAAAATATGGGTTGAAATTTCACTTCATCAATATGCAGGATGCAAATGAAGTGTCAAAAGTGATTAATAAAAATACTAAACTCATCTGGACAGAAACGCCGACCAATCCGATGATGAATATTACGGACATAGCTGCTGTTGCTGCTATTGCAAAACA
>JAHEZB010000362.1 GCA_023251285.1 Chitinophagaceae bacterium
CGATGTTTTAATTGCTCTAAAATCGCAGGGCACATTGCCGGACATGGTACAATGTGGTAATGAAATCAATCATGGAATACTGTGGCCAACCGGAAACGTGCAGCATTTAGACAGCCTGGCAATTTTACTAAATGCCGGAATGGCTGCTGTAAAAAAAGTGGACCCGTCAATTATTACTTTGCTTCATATTGCTTTAGGCGGACAAAATGCTGAGTCCGAATTTTTTATTGACAACATGATCAAACGCGGCGTTTCTTTCGATGTGATCGGTGAATCTTATTATCCGAAATGGCATGGAACTTTGGAAGATCTCCAAAAGAATCTAATTGCACTTCACACAAAATATAACAAGCCGGTAATTGTTGCAGAATATTCTCAGTTAAAAAAAGAAGTGAATAAAATTGCTTTCTCCGTTCCCGGGAATCAGATGAAAGGAACGTTTATATGGGAGCCCTTAAATACCTGGGAAGCGGTTTTCGATAAAGACGGAAAATCAAATCAATATCTCAATGAATACGACGACATTACAAATGAATATCTGAAAAAGTAATGCTTGTCAGTAAAGCAAGAAATAATGCGATTTGTAATTCACAAGTTTACGGTTTCTTTAAATAATCAGCCTCACTCCACCCAAATCGGCCAGCCTGTGCGGAAAATGATCGCTGGGGGAACCGATGAACATGAAGTTTTGAGGAATATTCCATTCCTGGCTCAGTTTATTAATGATTTCAGGACCAAAAACACCAGGTATTTGAATGTATTCAAGTTTAATATCGGGGTAAGCGCGGTCTAAAGTTTGGAAGTCGCGCTCAAAGGTTTTATTTAGTTTCTGTTCTTTTTGTAAAACGGTAACGATCTTTAATTTTTGAGTGATTTCATTCTCCTGAACATATTGGATTACTTTGTTGAGAATAGCGATGTTATCGCCCTTGGTAAAATACACAAATGGTTGCCGGTTCAATTTTCTCATTTCTTTGGTAAGATGAAACCTGCTGAAAACAGATGCTTTTTGAATTTTATCAAAAATGGAATTGGCATAAAGCAGCAAATAGTGAATGACCACTTTCCTTTTCAAAAACATGTATATAATGAGAATAGCCGGAATAAAATATTGCAGGAAGACGATCAGGTAATCGGGATGAAGTTTTACGTTTCCGTATAACGCGATTAAAATTCCTAATATTCCAAGCAATACTACAATTGGGGGTGCATATTCGGGCCTTGGTAAACGGGCACGTTTTATTTTCAATAGCAAATTTCCGAATCCAAAAAACGCCATTACCGATAAGAATGAAATGGTATAAACACCGGCAAGTGGTGCCAATTCACCTGCAGTAATAAAAAGAATCGAGAAGCATAAAATATAAAACACGATCAAGATTCTGGGTGAGCTACCCTTTTTATTTTCTTTTAATAATGCCTGCGGAAAAACTCTGTCGAGTGTCATACGTTTCATTAATCCGCTAACGCCTATAAAAGCAGTGAGCACAGCCCCGCTCAATACCAGCGCGGCATCCAGCGAAACCACTGTTGCAAGCCAGCTCCCTCCGGTTTGCCTGCCCATAAATGAAAGAAAAGCGGCTTCGTGGCCCGGAACCTCTGCAAGCGGCATGATGGAAACGGCCAGCAAAGCAATTACGGGGTTAATGATCATTACCAAAATCCACATATTTCTGAGTGTTTTTGGAAATACCCCCGGCTGTTGTTCTTCAATAAAATTTGCGGAGGTTTCAAAGCCGGTAATGCCCAGCATCGCGGTGCTGAAGCCCAGGAAAATGGCATTAGAAATACTTCCTTTTATCGGGGAGTGAAAATTAATATTTGCAATATCCAAACCGTTTACCATTACAAAATAAATGGCGCTGCCAATTAACAAGGCCAGTACAGAGAGATGAATAATAAATATTATGATGGAAACAGTGGCAGATTCGCTGATACCACTTATCGTGAGTAACAGGAAAATAGTAAGAATAACCATGGTGGCAATAATTACCGGAAAAAACGGGAACACGCTGTGGAGGTAATGCATGGCTTCAGAAGCCGAAAGCACCGCAGTGGCCATATAAGAAAGTATGGTCAGACAGGCAGCGAGTGATGCATTTCCTTTGCTGGTCGTGTTGAGCAGAATGTTATAAGCTCCGCCATTTAGAGGTAAAGCACCGACAGCTTCACCATATATTTTTCTAAAAAAAAATAAAACCAATCCTACGATTATTAAAGCGATAAATGCATACTGGCCTGCATATACGATGCAAAGGGCAGAAACATACAGACAGGATGAGGTAATGTCATTTCCGCAAATAGCAGTCGCAGCTAATTGCTTTAATTTCTTAGGATGAGAAATGGACTGATCGCTCATGATTTAATTATAAAATCCTACGGCTTGCCGGCCGCATTGTAAAACGTTCTATAAAAACATTTTTACAATATTAAGACATTACAATTTATATGCCGTTCGCAAAAGTGGAAAATATGAAAATTCACAAGTAAAAAAATAGGAATTTCAGTTATTTATTTGTTTACTGAAGAGTAGTAAAATAAAGTACTGATAATTTTTTTCATTCGACGGGGTTAGCATTTTACTAATAAAACTTTACGCATCCGGGATGCTCGGTTCTACAAGTTTGGTCAATTTTTCCAGCGATTCCTGCCAGCCCAAATAGCACATTTCCAAGGGTATTGCAGAAGGAATTCCGTCCTGCACGATTTTTATTTCTGTACCCACCAAAACTTTTTTGAACCATACAGAAGTAGTCATTTCGCCGGGAAGGTTTGGGTCGTCAAATATGTCAGTATACTTTAAAAACTCGTTCGGTTTAATCTCAAGATACTTTCCTCCGAACGAATGTCCATTCCCTGTTGAAAAATTATGAAAAGTCATTTTATACGTTTCTCCAACTTTTACATTCATTTGCTGCACAGTACAAAGAAAACCATACGGAGGCAGCCATGATGAAATGGCATTTTTATCAGTAAATGCACGATATACTTTTTCCGGAGTTGCTTTTACTACCCTTTGCAAGGAGACACTGTTGCTGCTCATAAATTTTTCTTTTTGTTTATAAATTTTTTAGTTTTCGTTCTGTAACAAAAAAGATCAGGAAGATGTTACTCTTCAATTAATGAAAAAATGTTTCCTGCCGGATCTTTGAACCAGGCAATGGTTGGGCCGCCGCTATTACGGCTAATGCCCTTCTCGTCTGTTTTTATCTGGCCCCCATATTGCTCAAAAGACACGCCTTTAGATATAAGTTCATCCACTTTTTCATTTATATTTTTTACCGGAAAATTAAGAACTGTAAAGGTTGCAGGAACATGATCCGGCTTCGGATAAACGATTATTTTGTTTGCTGCCTGGAGGTGCAATTCAATCAGACCCATTGGATGATCTGATACGGTTAGACCAAGTATCTCCTGGTAAAAGGCTTTCGCTCTTTGCAAATCATTCACAGAAAAACTGCTGAATGCTGCTGATCCTGACAACATCATTTGTTTAATTTTTATCACACAAACTTAAGAGAATTGGGTATATAAACAAGAGGGGGCTTGCGACAATTTGAGGCGGTGAGAGCGGCATTTGTATGTTGATAATTCGTTTATCCAAAGAAGTTTTTCAATGGATTACTGGCTCTGTTTTTATAGGCATGTATCAACGAACTGATAGAAATAATTACGGCTACTATTACAGCAACATACACGATTATTTTCTGCCCGTTCCAATTGGAAACCGCAATGGCTACAAGCGCCCACGCTCCTACTAAAGCAAATTCACGCATATTACGATTCCACGTGATAAATACATTTAGAATTCCGGCTATCACTATCATAATGAGTGTCCATGCAACTTCAGAAATGCCAAATCCGTTCCATTTTAATTTGGTTAAATA
>JAHEZB010000363.1 GCA_023251285.1 Chitinophagaceae bacterium
AATAGAAATCTGCATTATGTGTTTGTTTACTGAAAAACAAATCATGTGTGATCTCTACAGCAATTTTCACGTTGAAACATTTGTAAGATCACCTGCCCCAACCAAACCAATCGTTTCCATTTGCAAAAATCAACAATGCAAATAAAACGACCATGCCGGCAATTTGTGCGTATTCCAAAAATTTGTCGCTCGGCTTTCTTCCCGTAATCATTTCTACAATTGTAAACACCACATGGCCGCCATCTAAAGCGGGAATTGGCAAAAGATTCATGAAAGCAAGAATGATGGAAAAGAATGCAGTGATCTTCCAAAATGCCTCCCAGTTCCAGCCTGTATCAGGGAAAATGGTCGCCATGGTTTTAAATCCACCAAGCCCTTTATACGCGCCGGTTTCCGGATTTAAAATCATTTTAAATTGTTGTATATAAAAATTTAATTGCTTGCCTGTTTCTCTGACACCTGCAGGGAAAGATTCTAAGAAACCGTATTTTTTTGTTTCTAATTTCAGTAAACCAAGACTATCAGCCTGAAGGCTATTAATATTGTAAAAGCCAATAGCACCAGTAGAATCCACCAACACGCGGGTTTTAACCGGTTGCTGATTTCTCATAACAGTAAGTGTAATACTATCTCCTTTTTTCTGCTTCAGCAGCGGTGCCATTTCATCAAAATAATTTACAGGTGTGGAATCAACTGCTACTATTTTATCAAATAACTGTAAATGTGTGTAGTTCTGATTCGTAGATTTGTTTGTAGCACTTTTCCCTCTCATCATGTTTGCCCTCGTGTCAACTGATACTGATTTAGCCGAGGATGAAGAAACTGCTTCATCCGATGAGGGAAAACCGCCAATGATCACAGGCATTCTTAATTCAACGAGCGACGCACCACGTTTTCCTTTCTTTTCTACTAATTGTTCAATCAGATTCACGGGAATATTAATCGTCTTCTCCTGGCCATTTCTCTCAACGGTAATTTGTTTGCCCAATAAAATTTTTGCCGGAACGTCTTCAAAGTATTTCACAGGTTCACCGTTTATTGCCTCTATTTTATCACCATTTTGCAATCCGATTTTGCTCATCAGACTATCTGTAACCCAGATGCCATTTTTTACACTTTGGTTTGGTATTTTGGTCGAACCCCAGGTAAACAAAATCATTGCGTAAATAAAAAAAGCAAGCAACACATTCATCGTAACTCCCGCTAATAAAATAATTAATCGCTGCCACGCAGGTTTGCTTCTAAACTCCCAGGGCTGCGGCGGTTGATTGATCTGTTCTTTGTCCATGCTTTCATCGACCATTCCGGATATTTTCACATATCCACCTAAAGGAAGCCAACCAATGCCGTATTCAGTTTCACCTACTTTCTTTTTAAAAATCGAAAACCAGGGATCAAAAAATAAATAAAATTTTTCTACCCGGCATTTAAACCATTTGGCGGTAATAAAATGTCCGAATTCATGAATGATGACTAAAATGGAAAGAGAAAATATAAGATAGCCAGCTTGCAAACCTACCGCCGGCCAATTGATTGCTAATAATGTCATGCGTTATGTAAATATTTTATCTGCGATGTTTTGATTTATAATAACTGTTTCCCATTTGCTCTCATCTTTGAGTCACATTTTTATCAAAGAAGCTGCAAAATTACGCGCCTCTCCATCGCTTTCAAAATAATCTGTAAGATTTGGCTTTTCTATATAATTTATCTTTTGTAAACATTTCTCAACGACTGCTGTGATGTCGAGAAAGCCAATGCGGTTATTTAAAAATGCCCAAACGGCAATTTCATTTGCAGCATTTAGAATACAAGGAAAATTTCCACCTTTTTCCAATGCAAGCATTGCGAGGCTTAAATTTCTAAAGGTTTTAATATCCGGCTCTTCAAAAGCAAGAACAGGAGTTTTCTTAAAATTTATTCGCCGGTTATCATTTGCAATTCTTTGTGGAAAAGTAAGTGCATACTGGATCGGAAGTTTCATATCGGGTAATCCCATTTGCGCTTTTACGCTTCCATCTTCAAACTGTACCATACTATGTACAATGCTTTGCGGATGGATCACTACTTCGATTTGTTCAGGCAAAAGATTAAAAAGCCATTTGGCTTCTATCATCTCAAGACCTTTATTCATGAGCGTTGCAGAGTCTATAGTAATTTTTGCGCCCATCTTCCAGTTTGGATGTTGCAAAGCATGATCTCTTTTTACATTTACCAAAAAGTTTGGCTTCTTCCCCAGAAAAGGACCTCCACTGGCAGTAAGAATGATCTTCTCAATTTTATTTCTTACCTCTCCTACCAGGCATTGAAAAATCGCCGAATGCTCACTATCTACGGGAATAATCGGAACCCGATGTGCTACTGCCATTTGCATTACAATATCTCCTGCAACCACCAGTGTTTCTTTGTTTGCGAGTGCAATCGCTTTTCCTTTTTCTATCGCCTTTAAGGTAGGCTTTAATCCTGCAAATCCAACAATAGCAGCCAGCATCATATCATAAGTATCAAAATCGGCCACTTCTTCCAATGCGTTTTCGCCTGCAAAAACTTTAATATCTTTTGATTCCAATGCTTTATTTACCGAATCATATTTTCGTTCATCTCCTATCACCACCGCATTTGGCAGGTATTTCAGTGCCTGTTCTATCAGCAATTTATCATTCGTCTGTGCGGTTAAAATCTCTACATCAAACAAATCCGGATGTGCATCAATTACTTCCAGCGCCTGTGTGCCAATAGAGCCTGTAGAGCCGAAAATCGCAATCCTTTTTTTTATTGGTTCTGCCATTTTTTACTTCTTCTTTAAATATTCAATTAGCGAATTATTTTCAATTCGAACGAAGCCGGCAATTTACTGTAATAATTTCTGTAAAGCATCATTTACCTCTTTAAAATTAAAGCGGCTGATAACATGCTCCATCATTTTTTTAATCTGTTCATTTTGCAGATTTCCGATAGATCCTTCATGGGTGTGATGAAGTTTTTTATTTGTTTGAAAAGTTTTATTTTCGACATCAGCGCCAATTTTTTTGTACGCATCTCTCAAAGGCATTCCCTGCAAAACGAGTTTATTCATTTCCTCGACGGTAAATAAATAGGTATATTTTTCATCTTCGAGAATGTCTTTTCTGATGTCAATATTTTCAAACATCAATGTCGCCATTCGAATACAATCTTTCAGATTTTTTATAGCTGGAAAAAGTGATTCTTTTAATAGTTGTAAATCCCGGTGATAGCCGGAAGTAAGATTTGCAAGCATCAAAGAAATTTCATTCGGCAATGATTGAATCCGGTTGCAATGAGCACGGATCAATTCAAACACATCCGGATTTTTTTTGTGTGGCATAATGCTGCTGCCGGTTGTAAGCTCATCAGGAAAGGAAATAAATGCAAAATTCTGATTGAGATAAATGCATGAATCCATACTCATCCGGGAAAGCGTTGCTGCAATATTTGCCAGCGATTGGGATAAAATCTTTTCAGTTTTTCCGCGGCTCATTTGTGCATATACGACATTATAATTCAAATCGTCAAAACCTAATAAACTGGTTGTTAATTTTCGATCGATTGGAAATGAAGAACCGAAGCCAGCGGCAGACCCAAGAGGATTTTTGTTGGTAATTTCCCATGCAGCATGAAGTGTGACCAAATCATCAACAAGACTTTCGGCATAAGCGCCAAACCACAATCCAAAAGACGAAGGCATTGCAAGCTGAAAGTGAGTGTAGCCAGGCAACAGGTAATCTATATATTTTTCACTTTGTTGTAACAGAAGATCAAAAAATTCTTTTACCTGCTGCACCAACCCTTCAATTTCATTTCGCAAAAAAAGTTTTAAATCCAAAATTACCTGGTCGTTTCTGGAACGCGCAGAATGAAT
>JAHEZB010000364.1 GCA_023251285.1 Chitinophagaceae bacterium
TTACAAGGTCATTCGTTTGCTTCATACAATAAAATTAAAACCGACTCAACTTTTATGCACTTACATCTTGTAGATTACGGAATCATTGGCCTGTACTTTTTGTTTGTAATCGGCATCGGATTTTTATTAAAAAAGAGAATAAAAACCGGCAATGATTTCCTGATGAGCACGCGTAACATTCCGTTATGGATTACGAGCCTTGCATTTATTTCTGCCAACCTCGGTGCACAGGAAGTATTGGGAATGGCGGCAAATGGTGCGAAATACGGACTTTACACTGCGCATTTTTATTGGATGGGCGCCGTTTTGGCAATGTTATTTCTGGGTGTCTTTATGATGCCGTTTTATTATGGAAGTAAAGCGCGCAGTGTACCGGAATTTTTAAAATTACGCTTCGATGAAAAGACAAGAACGTTTAATGCACTAACGTTTGCTGTGATGACTATTTTTTCTTCCGGTATTTCTCTATACGCTTTGGCAATGTTGATGCAAACAATTCTTGGATGGGATTTTAATGTATCTATTTGGCTGGCTGCGGGTATCGTCTTGGCTTATACGTTTTTAGGTGGATTGACGAGTGCCGTTTACAATGAAGTGCTTCAATTCTTTTTGATTGTTTTGGGAATTGCGCCTTTGGTGTATATTGGGTTTCACCAGGTCGGTGGCATAGACGGGATTCTTGCAAATGTGGATAACGCTAAATTACATTTATGGAAAGGGATGAGCAGTCCGGCTACCAACCCGATGGGTACCGATGCATTCAGCCTGATATTTGGATTGGGTTTTGTCCTTGCTTTTGGATATTGGTGTACAGATTTTTTAGTAGTGCAAAGAGCGATGATTTCACACAATTTGAATGATGCGAGACGTACGCCGATTATCGCTGCATTACCTAAAATTTTTATGCCGCTGATCGTAATTGTTCCGGGAATTTTATTGCTTGCGTTACAAAAAGAATTTTCCGGTTTTGAACTTCCGTTGAACACAAACGGGCAAACAGATTATAACATGGTACTTCCTTTGTTATTATCAAAACTTTATCCGAGCGGAATTTTGGGAGTTGGAATTACTGCCCTGATTGCTTCCTTTATGTCGGGAATGGCGGGAAATGTAACTGCCTTTAATACCGTTTTTACTTTTGATATCTACCAAACCCACATTAAAAAGAATGCGAGCGAAAAGCATTACTTATATGTAGGAAAAGCCACTACAGTAGTTGGAATTTTCTTGTCCATTCTTACGGCTTATGTGGCACGTGGATTCAATAGTATTATGGATTTACTGCAATTGGTTTTCAGTTTTGTGAACGCTCCGCTGTTTGCTACATTTTTTCTCGGAATGTTTTGGAAAAAAACCACGCCTAATGGCGCGTTCTGGGGTTTATTATGCGGAACAGGAGCGGCTGCGCTTACTTATTCGCTCACAACAGCAGAAGGAAAAGGCGGATGGATAGCAAATCTTCATACTTTTTATTCCGGCACAAGCCAGGCATTTAACATTGCCTGGATTGCTTTTGTCATTTGTTTTGTTATAACAGCAGTAATTAGCTTCGTAACGAAACCGAAACCTGAAAATCAATTGGTTGGTCTTGTTTACAGCCTTACACCCAGGCAAAGAGATAAAAACCGGGTATGGTACAGGAATCCGGTTTGGCTTGCCATTATCATGTTGTTAATTACCCTGTTCTTTAATATTCTTTTCTATTAAAATAAAGATGATGAATAAATTTTTTGACCTCCGTTTTGTAATAGGTATTTTTTTTCTGGCAGTAGGGATTCTATTGTTGCTCTATAGCTTTACAAATCCAACAGTTATGCACGCAGCGGTGAACCGTTGGTGTGGAATTGTATTTATGGTATTCGCATTAATAATGATTGCTTTGGCTTTTGGGAAAAAGCAAGCGGATAAGTTGTAGTGATTTTGAAAAATTATATTTTAATAGCCTCTGGCAGAGCAACAAATAGCCGGTTTTTTGTTTTACTCATTTTAGTTCTAAAGTCATATCGAAATATAGCAAAATCACAGTGCCCTATTTCGTCTCAATTTCAATAATTGTATCTACATTATTCAATTTAATTCCATCAAGATTTAGCGTTAAACCGTTCTTATCCTGTTTGTATTTTACTTTTTTATCTGTTCCCATCAATTGGCAACTTTTTACTTTACCTTGAATTCCGCTTATAAGAATAGGCTGACTTGAGTCTTTTAAAATGTGAACATATACGGTTTTATTTTTTGCAGTAACAACTCCCCAATGCTGCGGTGGCATGATGTTTCCTCTTGTTCCATAAATGCTTTCGCCATATTGTTGCATCCATTTTCCTACTTCTTTTAAAGTATCGACAAATTCATTTTGAATTTTCCCATTGGGCATCGGGCCTACATTCAATAAAAAATTTGCATTCCGGCCTGCAGCATTTACAATGTAATGAATCAATTGATTTACCGGTTTGTAATCGTCGTCTTTGATATTAAATCCCCATGAGCCGTTCATGGTTTCACAGGTTTCCAAAGGCAATTTGTCTGACGCTTTTTGAAAACTCAATCCTGATTTATTTTCCCCGGGAAGATCTCTTTCAAACATCTGGAAATCTTCGCCGGGAAAAGGAGTAAGGTGATGATTATTTCCAATCAAACACCGGGGTTGAAGTTTATGAATGAGCGCATAGATTTCGGGTAAATGCCAGTCTACTTTTGGTGTGCGGTCTTTTGCACCTTCCGGAGCAGTTTGGTCCCAATATCCATCAAACCACACTCCTGCTATTTCTCCATAGTTTGTCAGTAATTCTGTCAACTGGTTCTCCATAAATTTTATGTAGTCATTCCAGTTGCCATGTACAGTTCTTCCAGTTCCCTGGCCTGTTCTGCCGGTCCACCACGAGTAATCATCGCGCCGCCAGTCTAATAAAGAATAGTATAAGAAAAGCTTGATGTTTTGTTTATGACATTCATCTGCAATCATTTTTACTACATCTTTTTTATAAGGCGTGTTCATGATATTGAAATCAGAATATTTTGTATCCCACATGCTGAAACCATCATGATGCCTCGTGATTAAAGTAATGTATTTCATACCGGCATTTTTTGCCATGCTCACCCACTGATGTGCATCAAATTCCGTGGGATAAAAAAAATGTTCGAGGCGTGTATAATCTTTTACATGAATATTTTGATTATTCATAGCCCACTCCGCATCACCGAGAATACTGAATACGCCCCAATGAATAAACAAACCAAATTTCGCATCCTGAAACTCGCTTCTGGCTTGAATATTCGCTGGCGTCGGAGTGTACGTTTGTGCATTACCGTTACTAATTGCCATTGCAGTAAACAGACAAATAATTAGAATTCTCATTTTCATATTCTACGTATTAAGTTTTAAAAATCCGCCGTCAATCGGATAGTCGGTGCCGGTAATAAATGAGGCTTCGTCACTGCATAAAAATAACGCTAATGCAGCAACTTCTTCAGGCATGGCCATCCTTCAGATCGGTTGTGTTTTCGATAATTTTTCAAACATTTCTTGTTCACTTCCCGGATAGTTTTTCTGCAAAAAACCATCTACAAAAGGTGTATGAACCCGGGCAGGGGAAATAGAATTGCAACGGATGTTTTCATGGATATAATCTTTCGCAACCGATAATGTCATTGCCGCTACCGCTCCTTTAGCCATTGAATAAGCAAACCGGTCTGCAAGCCCTGCCCATGCAGCAATAGAAGCCATATTTAGAATAACGCCGCCGCCATTTTTTTTCATCAGCGGAATGGAAGCAAATAAACAATTATAAACTCCTTTCACATTTACATTTACAATTCTATCAAAATCTTCTTCAGAAGTTGTATGTGCTTTTCCAATATGGGCGATACCGGCATTGT
>JAHEZB010000365.1 GCA_023251285.1 Chitinophagaceae bacterium
AAAAGATTCACTTCCTACGCCTGAATGGAAAAATGAAATCTGGAAAGATGGTATTGCAAATATTGATGAACACCTGAATGGTTTTCCTGTTCACAATCTGGATATTATTACAGACATAAAAAAACATGTGTGGGCCATGAATACCACGCAGGCATTTTTTATAGAAGACACACGCCTTGGCATTCCCGTGGATTTTACTGATGAAGGAATCCGGGGAGTGGAAGCTTATGGAACTACGGGTTTCCCAACACAGCTTGCATTGGGAAATACGTGGGATAAAGAACTGGTAAATAAAGTTGGTAGAATTACCGGCCTGGAAGCGCGGGCAATGGGTTATACAAATCTATATGCGCCAATTCTCGATGTGGCAAGGGATCAGCGTTGGGGCCGGCTTGAGGAGTCTTATGGTGAATCACCATACCTCGCGAGCAGGCTGGGAGTAGAGATGGCTAAAGGCATGCAGCAGGATCATACAATTGTTTCTACCGCAAAACATTTTGCTATTTACAGCGCCAATTTTGGTGCAAGAGAAGGTCTTGCAAGAACCGATCCGCAGATGCCTTTACGGGAAGTAAAAACATTGTTGCTTCCGTCATTTGAACACGTCATTAAAGAAGCCGGAATTTTGGGTGTGATGGCTTCTTATAATGATTATGATGGCATTCCAATCATAGGAAGTTATTACTGGCTCACGAAAGTTTTGCGACAAGAGTTTGGATTTAAAGGATATGTTGTTTCTGACAGTGATGCGCTTGAATATCTTTTTAGTAAACATCATGTGGCAAAAGACCGCGACGATGCCGTAGCTCAGGCGGTGAATGCGGGAATGAATGTACGGACAAATTTTTCTTCGCCATCCACGATGATTCTTCCTTTGAGAAAAGATATTCTTGACGGAAAAGTTTCTTTGGAAACTTTAAATGAAAGAGTAAGAGATGTACTTCGCGTAAAATTCTGGCTCGGTTTATTTGATCATCCTTATATCGAAGATGCACAAAAATCAGTAGAAACTGTAACTAATCCGGAACATAAAAAGATTTCTCTGCAGGCTTCACGGGAGTGTCTTGTTTTATTAAAAAATGCGAATAACATTTTGCCTTTAAGCAAAAAAATTCATTCTATTGCAGTTATTGGACCTAATGCCGATAATGCAGATTATGCCGATACTCATTACGGGCCGCATGGAACGAAAGGAACTACTGTGCTCGAAGGGATTAAGGAAAAACTGGGGAAAGATGTGGTCGTCAATTATGCGAAAGGTTGTGAGATTGTAGATAAAACATGGCCGGAAAGCGAAGTGCTGCCACAACCGCCAACAATCGAAGAACAAAAGCAGCTGGATTCTGCAGTCGCCGTTGCAAAAAATTCAGACGCCGTAATCATGGTAATGGGTGGCAATACTGAAACTGCCGGTGAAAGTAAATCGCGTACAACCCTTGCTCTTCCGGGCTTTCAGCTTGACCTCATCAAAGCGATAAAAGCAACAGGCAAACCCGTTGTGGTAGTTTTTATTAACTCTCAACCGATCAGTTTTAATTGGGTTAAAGAAAATATCGACGGCATTGTTGAAGCGTGGTATCCGGGAACTTATGGCGGCACCGCCGTTGCTGATGTTTTATTTGGGGATTATAACCCGGGTGGTAAACTCACACTTACTTTCCCGCGTTCTGTTGGTCAGTTACCGATGAATTTTCCATCAAAGCCTGATGCACAAACAGATGCAGGAGAACATGCGCGGCTGAAAGGAAAATTATATCCTTTTGGTTATGGTCTCAGTTATACTACTTTTCGGTACAGCAATCTAAAAATCACTCCTTCAAAACAAAATTCGCAAGGAAATATAAATGTGAGTTTTGATGTAAAAAACACCGGCCAAAGAGAAGGCGATGAAGTGGTGCAATTATACATCAATGAAAAAGTTACAGACGTTACTACATATGAAAAACAATTGCGTGGTTTCGAAAGAGTTCACTTGAATACAGGAGAAACAAAAACTGTCGACTTTACATTAACTCCTGATGATCTTTCCATTTGGAATCGCGATATGCATTTTGTGGTAGAGCCGGGAACCTTCAAAGTAATGGTGGGAGCATCTTCTGAAGATATAAAGCTAAACGGAGAATTTGAAATAAAACAGCGTGAAGATTGAAATACTGTCCGGGAATATTAATTGCTTTATAACCTTTAGAAGGTTTAGAAGTGCGAAGATCAACTAACAAACAAACAAATAACCGGAATTTCTCATTCACCAGGAAAAGTTTTCATCTTCATTTTGGCATGAATTAATTAGCAGATAGCTAATTGCTAATCAACACATCTGCACTTGTCCGATAAATTTTGGGGCTTGTTCCAGTGATGCTTTTAAATAGTTTATTAAAATTAGAAACAGTTTTATACCCGCAGTTATAGGCAATTTCAGAAATGCTCCAATCAGTGTCTAATAAATATTTGCAGGCAGCTGCCACCCGCACTTCATTCAGGTATTCCACAAAATTTTTTCCGGTTCTCTTTTTAAAAAGCCGACAAAAAGATTGCGGTGTAAGATTGGATATATTTGCAATGGTTCCAAGACTGATATTTTCTTTAAAATGATCCTGAACATATCTGTAAACTGAACACAATCGATCAGTTTCAGCATGTTTTAGCTGCGCATGATATCCATCGCTGGTAATGAAACTAATATCTTTGGATAGAGAAAGCACGTGAAGAATTTCAAGCAGTCCAACCATCTTTTCAAAATCTTTTTTCTGTAAAAGACACTTAAATTTTTCTGCTACCATTTCTTTCGTTTCACCATGTATGCGCATTCCTTTTTCTGCATTTTGAAAAAATTCATTCATTCTAAATGCTTCTTTCATTTCATAAAAAGCAGGACTGAAAATATTTTTATTAAAATAAAAAACAATTGCTTTTGCTTTCAAGTCGGGAACTCCGTTATAAAAAATTTCATCATTCATCCAAAGATGCGGCAGATTGCTCCCAATAAAAACCATATCGCCTACACCAAAGGGCTCAATATTATCGCCAATAATTCTTTTGCCAAAACTTTCAAGAATGTAAACCAACTCCATCTCCGGATGGAAATGAAAAGGCGCTTTAAAAAAAGCGTCATCTCTTTCAATCAGAGACAGAAAGCTGTTGATACGTGGACTTATTTCTGTCTGAAGAACTTTCATATCGATTTTTCGGGCGATAAAGATAATATAATGCAAGAGAAAGATAATATTGCTATAGGTATATTCTTTTCAATAATCTAATTTACATAAATGAAATATTGCCTGGCGCTCGATCTAAAAGATGATAAAACTTTAATTGCTGAATACGAAAACCAGCACCAGGCTGTATGGCCTGAAGTGGTTGATTCTATTAAGGATTCAGGGATTACCAGCCTTGAAATTTATCGTGTTTTCAACCGGCTTTTTATGATCATGGAAACCGATGAAAGTTTTTCTTTTGATAAAAAAAATGCAATGGATAGTGCGAATTCAAAAGTACAGGAATGGGAAGATTTGATGTGGAAATATCAGCAGGCAATTCCGCAAGCAAAGCCGGGAGAAAAATGGGTTTTAATGAATAAAATTTTTGAACTTTAATTTTTATAAAACTCCATTTATGGCTCTATCAACAACTCCTGTTTCTGTTACAACTCCTAAAAATATTCCTGCTCAAAATTATACGCTGCCGCTCATCCTGGTCACCAGTTTATTTTTTCTTTGGGGTACTGCCTATGGCTTATTGGATGTTCTAAATAAACATTTCCAGGAAACATTAAATATCACCACAGCAAGATCGACGTTGCTGCAAGCTGCTTATTTTGGCGCCTACTTTTTAATCGCTTTACCTGCTGGTTTTTTCATGAATAAATTTGGGTACAAA
>JAHEZB010000366.1 GCA_023251285.1 Chitinophagaceae bacterium
GAGACGGAGGTGCAGTTACAACCAACAATGATGATTTGGCTGAAGTTATCATTGCTTTACGAAATTATGGTTCACTTAAAAAATATGAAAACCTTTACCAGGGATCGAATAGTCGTCTTGATGAAGTCCAGGCTGCTTTTTTATCCATTAAACTAAAAGACCTCGATAACGACAACGAGTTAAGAAGAAGTATTGCTCAATATTATACAGATAACATTCAAAACGAGCTGATTACCTTGCCTTGCAGCAAACAAACAATTATCGCCAATTTATATTCTCATGTTTGGCATGTATATCCAATACGCGTGAAGCAAAGAGAGGCGTTTCAAAAATATTTATCAGAAAATGGCATCCAAACGGTGGTCCATTATCCAATACCGCCACATAAACAACCAGCTTACGCTGAGTGGAATTCATTAAGCTATCCACTCTCTGAACAAATTCATGAAGAAATTATTTCGCTGCCAATTAGCCCGGTTATGAAGGAAGAAGAAGTAGAGTATGTTTGCAAAGTGGTAAACTCTTATAAATTGTGAATTTAATCAAAACCAGTTTTTACATTTCCATCTCTACAGCCATTACTTTTCTCAGTGGTTTTATTGTAGTAAAAGTGGTAGCGGTAAAAATTGGGCCGAAAGGAATTGCATTTGTAGGACAATTTCAAAACACGACAGCGATCTTAACCATGCTTGCAACTGCTGCAATTACTACCGGCGTTGTCAAATATCTTGCGGAACATAAAAACGATCCGGTGAAAAGCCGCCAGATACTTAATACCGCGTTTCTGATTGTTTTTTTTAGTTCACTCATCATTTCTGTATTTGTAATGGCAGCAAGTAGCTATTTATCAGAAGCGGCTTTTAAAACCAAGGATTTTTGGATCGTTTATTTTTTATTTGGATTATTTACAATGGCCATATCATTCAATGTTGTTTTCCTGGCTATTTTGAACGGCTTCAAAGAAATTAAAAAATTTACCATCATTAATATTTGTTCATCATTAATCGGTGTTTCATTTACTGTTTTTTTTGCATACACTTTAGGAATTGAGGGAGTATTAATTGCGAGTACCGCTACTGCCATCGTAATTTTTGTGATTAATGTTTATTTTTTCAACAAGTTAGGAATTAGCTGGAAACCGGATTTCAAAAGCTGGGACAAAAAAGTGATAAAAATGCTATCGGCCTATTCATTCATGGCCTTGGTAAGTGGCTTCGTTTCTCCCATAATGCAAATACTTGTGAGAGACCGGATCATCCTTCAGTTTTCAGTTTCTGAGGCCGGATATTGGCAGGCAGTAACGAAAATTTCAGATTATTATCTTTCATTTATTACATCGATTTTGTCGGTTTACTATTTGCCGCGTTTGTCGGAAATACACATTAAATCAGAGTTACGAAAAGAAATTTTTAAAGGATATAAAATCATTCTTCCTGCGGTAGCAGCCATTGCCTTGCTCATCTGGCTATTCCGCGACCTGATCATTCATCTCCTTTTTACTCCTGAATTTATTCCCATGAAGCCTCTGTTTACGTTTCAGTTATTGGGCGATTTTTTCAAAATTGGTAGTTGGTTGCTGGCTTTTTTGATGTTGGCAAAAGCAATGACACGAGTATTCATTATCACCGAGGTGCTGTTTGCCTCGTCATTTGTTTTACTTTCTTACTTTTTTATGGACCGTTACGGAATAGTCGGAGCAACTTATTCTTTCTGTATTAACTATGGTTTGTATTGGATATTGATGGCGTTTATAATGAGAAAGAAAATATAATAAATAATCCACCTGACAATTCTTATAGTTCAATTAATGCTGTCATTCTTGTAATGCTGTCTAATCGTAGCGGACACAGATAGATTTAGATTGACAATTGAATAGAAAAAAATGAAAGCGGTATTTTTTAAAATCACGCGAATGAAGGGTTTTGGCCCAAATTGCCTTTTCTCCATAGAGATTCACGCAACAATCTTTCCCTGTGTATTACCGGCGTTATAATTTCGGCGTTTGAAGATATATTTTCAAACATATTCAACCAGGCTAGATCATGCTTTTCATCAGAAAAAAGCCTTTGTGCAAAACGGAAATTACTTTTTGCCAACGATTCACGTTCTTCTGCTTTCATATCTCTCATCATTCGGATTTTTGCAATCCATTCTTCCGTCGTTGAGCATAAAGTATTGCTATTTGCTTTGTTTGCCAGTTCCGAATAAGCTGGTGTATCAGAAGTAAGCGTCGGCAGGCCACTGAACCAAAAAGAAAGCAATTTATTTCCTGGTTTATGCCATCCATAAACATCATTTTTATTTAAAGGAATAATCGCACAGTCTGCACTGCTAAAGATATTTCGGTTGTTATAAATATCCCATTTGTGAAACGTGGTTTTTATCGGTAACCGATTTAAAACTGTTTCCACATTTTTATTCACAAACTTTCCATATTTCGGATATTTTTCAGAGGTAATAATATGAAGTTCACAGAAAGAACTGACTTGTTTGAACACATCTTTAAAATGAAGAAAATGTGGTAAGACCACGCCTTGCCCTTCCCACACCAATTTCATTTTGCCACTAACTGAATAATCTTCTTTCAAAAATTTATATTCATGTTGCAGATAATCGAGGCTCAAAACTACATTTCGATTCCATTTTTCAACTTCATATTTCAATTTTGAGCTCGAACACATCACTACGTCCGCTTTCGTCAGCCATTTCATCAAAAGTTTTTTATGATCCATTGAAGGCAATGTTTCCTTGCCAATTACAAAGCGGCCAACTCCCTTAAAAATTTTATTAAATGCATCTGATTGATAGATGAGGCTATCTACCATTTCAAAAATGAACTTCGTTCGTGGATTTCTTTGCTTGTACAACAACCATTTACTCAGATCAGCAGGAGCCGGCAATAATACAACATCGTAGGTTTTATGGGCATTCGCTATTTCATAAGTAATCCCATTTCGTTTTGCAAAATACGGAAATCTGCGGCGGTCATCCGGGTGCGACAGATCTGCAGCGTATGGCACGTATCCAATTTTTAGATCGTTGTACATATTGCATTAGGTTATTGGTTATTAATAAAACGATGACGAAGAGAATTTATTTTACAGAAAACCTTTCGTGGGGAATTTGGGGAAAGAATGTTGATAAAACACAAGTATAAATGAATGAACCTGAAGATGTGGGGTTTAAATTTTCAACAATATCGCTAAATCAGCAATTACAATTCCAACACGCGAATTCGGTAAATTTTCTGGTTTACCGACAATCTAAGGCAAGTTATTGGCGTTAAACATAAAAAGAAGTTATTTGTTTGTTTACTGCAAATCGATAATCCACTATTTATCCATTTCAATTTAGAATGATTCAAAAAGTTTATTCACTGATTAATAGCCCTGCCTATAAAAAAGCAGGTATCTATACTTTTTCCAATTTCTTTATAAAAGGAACTTCATTTCTATTACTTTTTATTTATTCTAATCCAAAATATTTGACGGTTCATGAAAACGGGTTACTTAGTTTACTCACCAGTTCTGTTTTTATTCTGATGCCTTTCTTGTCGTTGGGAATCGTACAATCGACCAGCGTTAATTTTTTTAAATTGAAAAGCAATGAATTCAAAGATTTTTTTACCACAGGATTTATAATGCCGGTTTGTATTATGTTTCTGGCTTTTGGCGGCCTTTTTTTCTTCAGCAAGGATTTGAAAAATGCATATGATTTTCCACTAAGTTTTGTTTTAATAATACCTGTATTGACTTTTCTTAATTTTTGCAATGAACAATTTCTGACGGTTGTAAGAAACAATGACGAGCCGGTTACTTTTTTGAAAGCAGCTTTGCTGCGACTGTTTATTGAAATCAGTATTT
>JAHEZB010000367.1 GCA_023251285.1 Chitinophagaceae bacterium
ATAATAATAAGCTGGCCTGATTCCATGTGCGTCCCTTACTACAAACCCGGTTCCGTTTCCGGTGAGGCCACCAAATGTAAATCCACCATCAAAATAAGGAACTGATTTTTTTAAAACCTGAGCAATGTCACAGCCTTCAGGGCAACTTTCATCGGCTTTTATTAAAAAATGCTGAATTACATCCATCATTGCTCCAAGGTCACTTTCACGGTCCTTTTCGCTACGCGGACTGTTGATAATTGAAAATAATTCGTCTTTATTAATGAGATTAAAATTTCCTGCCAATGCAAGATTTCGTGCTGGAATTGTATTTCTTTTGATAAAAGGATGGCAAAATTCCACATTGTTTTTTCCCTGGGTTCCGTAGCGTAAATGCCCAAGCAATAACTCACCCAAAAAATCAATATGCCCTTTCATCAGGCCCGCATGTTGCTCAATGTCGGGGTGATATTTTTTTATTTCATTTACCTGGTTTCCGATTTGTGAAAAAAGGTCGGCAATTGCCTGGTTGGCAACGCTTCTGTTCCTGTGGAGAAACGGATAGCCTGGCTCTGTATTTAATTTAATGGAGGCGATTCCTGCACCGTCCTGACCGCGGTTATGCTGCTTTTCCATCAGCAGGTACAGCTTATTCAATCCATATAAAACAGTACCATATTTTTGCCGGTAATAAGAGAACGGTTTGCGTAGCCTGATAAAAGCAAGGCCGCATTCGTGTTTTATTTCGTCGCTCATAGAATTTGAGAAGACTGCAAAATTACGACTAATTACTATGTTTATAGTTTCATAGCGGCTTTCTTATGTTATAATCTTCCTATTTTTATTGTTTTTGCGCATAAACTAAAATCGGTTAAACCTGTTTTGTTCTAATAAAAAAAAATTGCAAATTTTTTTTTGAGGAAGATGATTTTTTTCATTTAATTTCATATTTTATATAAAAACAAAACTTATGGCACGACCTGTTAGAAATAATGAAGTTGCAGGCAAACTACGAACCCTCAAAGACCAATTAGCAGAGTACAAAGAAGAATTAAAAACTGTACATCCTACTTTTAAAATATCAAAAAACGGTAAACGGCTGAGTAATATTAACGCAACGATCCAAAAGATTGAAAGGGAAATCGAAGAACTTAAAAAAAGAGGAGAAAAGTAAAATCTGTCTCTTACTCTCGCATTGGAATTCCCTGGCAAATATTTATAAATAACAGAGATTCGTATTTTTTGGAAAAACGAATCTCTGTTATTTGTTCTTTTGCTGTTTATGCTTCTGAAAAACAATTGACATGAAACACCATTATATATCTTTTATGATAAACGAATCTGCATCCTTCCAAAAAGGAAACTGATTTCTGGTTTCTGTTACTTTTTCTTTCGACAGAGTATAAGTAACAACTTCTTCTTCTTTATTTTTTTCATAAATAATTTCGCCTGATGGGTCAATGATTGTACTATCACCACTGTAATATATTTTATTTCCATCTTCGCCGGTGCGGTTTACTCCCACTACAAAACATTGGTTTTCTATCGCTCTTGCCCGCAATAAAGTTTGCCAGGCAATGCTTCTTTTTTCAGGCCAGTTGGCTACGTTTATCAGCAAGTCATATTTATTTTCTGATTGAAAATCTTGCCTTGTCCAAACCGGAAAACGCAAATCATAACATATCTGCAAATTGATTTTCCAACCTTTTACTGACGCGATTAATTTTTTATTTCCTGCGGCATAATGAGCGTGTTCATCAGCATAGGCAAACAAATGCCTTTTATCATAAACGCCATATTCACCGTTCGGGAGCATCCAGATCAGGCGGTTAAAATACTTTCCGTTTTCTTCAATAATCACACTTCCGGTAAGAATTATTTTTTTTTGGGCAGCGATTCTTTTCATCCATTGCACCGTTTCTCCATCCATTGTCTCTGCCAGAGTTTCTGGTTTCATACTAAATCCGGTAGTGAACATTTCAGGAAGAATAACGATTTCGGTTTTCTCTTTAATGCCTTCAATTTTTTGCTGAAGCATTTTAAGATTGGCGCTTTTATCTTCCCAATGAAGATTTGTTTGTATAATGGTGACGGTCAGTGATGACATATTTTAAAATAGAGAGCAAAGTTATTTGCTTTATAACAGAGCTATTAATTAAAGATTTTAAATGTTATTAACCACTTCTCTTATTAAATCATTCTCAAAGCCTTTCTGCAATAAAAAATCCTGCAACTTTCTTTTCTTAATGAAAATATTTTTCTCGCTTTTTAATGTTTTTATTTTTTGTTCCACTAATTTTTGAAAAGTTTTTTGATATTCTTTTTCATCAATTTCTCGCAATGCTTTCCTCACACAATAATCACTGATTTGTTTTTGTTTTAAAGATTGTTTTATTTTATTTTTCCCCCATTGTTTCATCCGGAATTTTCCGCCGGCATAATGAATGGCAAAGCGCTCTTCGTTCAGGTAATTTTCTGTGATCAAAATGTAAATGATTTCTTCCACTTCGGTTTTGTTCAGTCCGAAAGAATACAATTTGTCTCGTACTTCTGCATGACATCTTTCCTGGTAAGCACAGTATTGTTTTATTTTTGGAACAGCTTGTTGAGGAGTGAAATTTTGAAAATCCATTATAATTATGTCTTTTTAAGCAAAACCACATCTTCTATGTCTTTTTAAGAAAAACCACATCTTCCTTTTCTATCTTAGAAATAATTTCGACAAATTTTTCTTCGAAGAAACTTCTCAAATCATTTTTCAATGTGTTTCCCATCTTCACAAAAATTAGTTTATACGGTTCATTTTTAATAATAAAGCTGTGAAAAAATCGCTGTCTTTTGTAATCAAAATTCTATTTTCTTCAATAGATATTTTATTGATTATTTTATCCGGTGTGAGATTTCCAAAAGGCAGGTCTAAAGTATGAATGCAATCATGCTCGTTTTCAAGAAATAATTGCTTAAGGGATTGTGGTAATTGCGCATCAATTAAAAATTTCATGCGGCATTTATTTCTGCAAACTTTTGTTTTAAGTTCAAAACAGCATATTGAATGCAAGCCTGAAAATCTTCTTTTTCAAGGTCAGGAAATTCTTCAAGCAACTCTTCAATTGTATCTCCTGCCGCCAGGTATTCCAGCAAACCTTCTACTGTGTATCTTTTGTTACGAATAGTAGGATTGCCATGGGCAATTTCAGGATTAACCGTTATCCTATCTAATAATGAAGCGGACATAATTTTATGAATTGACAATAAAGTTAAGAAATAAACTTAATCCAGATAACTTGCCACGATCGGCATTCTCCTTCCTGTACCAAACGCTTTGGGAGACACACGAATAATCGGGCAAAACTGGTTTCGCTTGTATTCATTTCTATTTACCATTTTTAAAATCCGATCCACAAGCGCTGCATCAAATCCCTGCGATTTTATTTCTGAAGGCCCTTGCACTCTTTCGATATATTGGTACAAAACCGCGTCTAAAATATCGTATGGAGGAAGGCTGTCCACATCTTTTTGGCCGGGCCTTAATTCTGCCGACGGCGCTTTATGAATAATGTTTTCAGGAATAATTTCTTTTTCTGAATTAATAAATTTAGCCAGTTCATACACCTGTAATTTGTAGCAATCGCCGAGCACGCCAAGTCCTCCGGCCATGTCGCCGTAAAGCGTTCCATAACCAACAGCAAGTTCACTTTTGTTAGAAGTGTTTAGTAAAATGTAGCCGAATTTATTGGCCACCGCCATCAATAAAGCTCCCCGGCACCTCGCCTGTATATTTTCCTCCGCTATGCTAAAAGGTAAATCTTTAAAAACAGGTTTCAATTCCGCTAAAAAACTTTCGTAAATATCTTTGATCGGTATGATGTCGTAGGGATTT
>JAHEZB010000368.1 GCA_023251285.1 Chitinophagaceae bacterium
TCCTGAGTTGGATTAATTTTATAAACAAGAATTGAGCTTATTTATTTCTTTACTGAAGATTATCAAGGTTCCTGATCACTTCGTCGTCGTGGGCCAACGACTTGATATTTACCATCCGTTGTACATATTTTCCTAAAATATCAAACTCAAGATTGACAACATCAATTTTATCCAGCAAATGAAAATTGGTATGTGAAAAAGTGTATGGAATAATGGCAACGGTAAAATGATTGTTGGAAACATCAAAGGCAGTAAGGCTTACGCCATTTACACAAATGGAGCCTTTTTCTATAATCAATGGAGCAAATTTTTCGTCATATTCAAATCTAAATTCGGTGCTTCCTTCTTTATCTTTTTTATCAATGCAAATTCCTGTTCCATCTACATGCCCTTGAACCATATGTCCATCGAGACGAGCATTTATTCTCATGGCACGTTCGAGGTTTATCAAATCGGCCTTTTTCCAATTGCCCGCATTCGTTTTTTTTAAAGTTTCGTCTATTGCCGTTATCCGGTAAATATCATTTTCAACATTTTCAACAGTCAGACAAATTCCATTATGGCTTACGCTTTCATCAATTTTTAACTGAGAGGCAAGCTCGCTTTTAATATAAAAAATGCGGTTAGATTCATCAACCGAAATATCTTTTATTTCTCCAAATGCTTCTATGATTCCGGTAAACACTTCTTTTTTATTTTTTTAAGAAAATTAATAGTTATTAAGTTTTTCAATTTAAAAAATTGCTTTATCTTCGCCGTCCTAAAAAAAAAGACAAAAGTTTATGCTCATTATTGATTCAAAAGATTGCGAAAATATTGATAAAGCGCTTAAAAAGTACAAGAAAAAATTTGAAAAGAGCCGTACCTTGTTAGAGCTTCGCGATCGTCAGTCGTTTACAAAGCCATCTGTAAGAAGGCGTGGTGAAGTGTTGAAAGCGGTTTACAAGCAACAAATTGCCAGCGGCAAGGTTGAAATTTAATTAAATAACTTCCTCTTTTATATTATTTCCGGTCAGGTTTAGTTAGTAGCTTTACATTTACCGGATTTTTTTATGCCCGCAAATGAACCAAATTCGATCCACGATTTTTTAGATTATCTCAGGTTTCAAAAAAGATATTCTGAAAACACGATTATTTCTTATGAAAATGATTTGAATTCTTTCTTTGAATTTCTATTTTTAGAATATAAGATCAATGATTTAAAGGAAATTACCGCTTCCATTGTTCGTACATGGCTTGCTTCATTGAAAGAAAATAAATGTTCCTCAAAAACGGTGAACCGCAAAATATCGTCGCTGAAGTCATTTTTTAAGTATCAGCTTAAAATTAAAAATCTTTCTATAAGTCCGGTTGCTGCTATCGCTTCCTTAAAAGTGAGCAGAAAACTTCCCTCCTTTATCCAGGAAAAAGATCTGGATACCTTATTAAAACATGATTATTTCCCTGAAACATTTTCGGGTAAAACAGATTTTCTAATATTTGAAATCCTTTATCAAACAGGCATCCGACGCAATGAATTGATTCATTTAAAAGAGATTGACGTAGATAAGTCTTCAGGGATGATTAAAGTTCTGGGGAAAGGAAATAAAGAAAGGTTTATTCCGGTAAGCAATCAATTACTAAATCTAATACATGAATATATTACTGAAAAAAGGAAAGAATTTTCGGAAGTTGAAGAATTTCTTTTGGTAAATAAAAAAGGAAAAAAACTTGACCCAAAATATATTTATAATGTCGTAAAAGAAAACCTTTCAAAAGTATCGACAAATGAAAGAAAAAGTCCTCATATATTACGCCATAGCTTTGCAACGCATTTGACCAATAACGGCGCAGAAATTAACGCAATAAAAGAGCTGCTCGGTCACAGCAGCCTTGCAGCTACACAGATATATACAAATAACTCCATTGAAAAATTAAAGGAAGTTTACAGGCAGGCTCACCCAAAATCTGAAGAATAAACATTTTTCTTAATTTTCATTTTGAAAAATCGGTTGTAAGCGCTAACTTCATTCCACGAAAATTTATTATTCATTTATAAATTTTGCCTGCATTGAAACCTCTGTATTTAATTTCTCAATTTAATTTCTCACTTAAAATTGGACTACTATGAACGTAAACATTCAAACGCTGCATTTTGCGGCAGATTCAAAGTTGATCGCTTTAATTGAAAAAAAGGTTCAAAAGCTGAATCAATTTCATGAACGAATAACGAAAGTGGATATATTTTTAAAGCTGGATAATGTAGCTCATACTATTAAGGACAAAATCGCGGAAATCCAGGTGCACGTTCCCAAACATGATTTTTTTGTAAAACATTCTTCTAAATCTTTTGAAGAGAGTTTTGATACCGCTCTGGAGTCAGTAATTACCCAAATAAAGAGAAAAAAACAAAAGATAGCAGCTTAAATCTTCAATAGATTTTTTAAACAATAGCCTTTGGATAACCGGAGGCTATTTAATTTTACAGCCCTTTTCCTATTGAAAAAACACTTGAAAACATTATGCTTTTATTGGCAATAAAATTTTCTTTTCAAAATTTTTCCATTAAACATTTTCCATTACCTTTGCCTTCCCAAAAAATAACCCTTCAAGGGAAGTTTTGTGGATAGTTCATTTTAAGATTGTCTTTGAGCCAATGCCAGTGTAGCTCAGTTGGCCAGAGCAGCTGATTTGTAATCAGCTGGTCGGGGGTTCGAATCCCTCCACTGGCTCTCAAAAATTGAGAATTCCAGGAAATAGTCAGGGCAGATGGCCGAGTGGTTAAAGGCGACAGACTGTAAATCTGTTCTCTCACGAGTACGTAGGTTCGAACCCTACTCTGCCCACAGAATAAGAGTTTTTTGAAATAGTGGTTTGACTTCTTTCAAGCTGTTGTAGCTCAGGGGTAGAGCACTTCCTTGGTAAGGAAGAGGTCGTGAGTTCAATTCTCATCAACAGCTCTGTTTTTGAAAGTTGTAGCTCAGAGGTGGAGCATCCCGATGGCAATCGGGAAGGTCGTGAGTTCAATTCTCATCAACAGCTCTTTTTAAGTTGAAAGTTGTGAAAGTTGAACAAAAAAAAGCTTACAAGCGGAAGTAGCTCATTTGGTAGAGCGATAGCCTTCCAAGCTATAGGTGGCGAGTTCGAGCCTCGTCTTCCGCTCATAATAAAGTTCAGTTTTATCAAAAAATGAACCGGTTGAAACGTTTTAAAATAAAAATTAAAAAACAAACAAAATGGCAAAAGAGAACTTTAAAAGGGATAAACCCCACGTTAATATTGGCACTATTGGCCACGTGGATCATGGTAAAACAACCCTCACAGCCGCTATTACCGATATTTTGTCTAAAAAAGGTTTAGCGGAGAAAAAAAATTACGCAGATATTGATGGCGCTCCTGAAGAAAAAGAAAGGGGTATCACTATTAATACAGCACACGTTGAATATGCAACTGTAAACCGTCACTATGCGCACGTGGATTGTCCGGGTCACGCGGATTATGTAAAAAACATGATCACAGGTGCTGCCCAGATGGACGGCGCAATTTTGGTCGTAGCTGCTACTGACGGACCAATGCCTCAGACGAAAGAACATATCCTTTTGGCTCGCCAGGTGGGTGTTCCACGAATCGTAGTTTTCATGAACAAAGTTGATTTGGTTGACGATCCGGAGTTGTTGGAACTGGTAGAAATGGAAATTCGTGAGTTATTAACTTCTTATGGTTTTGATGGCGATAATACTCCAATCATCCAGGGTTCTGCTACTGGCGCTTTGGCTGGTGATGACAAATGGATAGCAAAAATCGATGAGTTGATGGATGCTGTTGATACATACATTCCATTACCTCCCCGCCCGGTTGATCAGCCTTTCTTAATGTCTG
>JAHEZB010000369.1 GCA_023251285.1 Chitinophagaceae bacterium
TTGGTGATTGTAATTTTTCTTGTAGTCATAACGACAGGGCCTGTTTTGTATAAAATGTTTTCGAAAAGAAGAAATGAGTGAACAATTAATCAAAACGGTACAACTTCTGAAAATAAAAATCATCGGTATTTGTTGCTTTGCTGGCTTTGATTAATTGCGTTTACCGTATTCTACAGCCAAAATTTAAAATAAAAAAGAGGCTGTCTTTTGAGACAGCCCCAGCATAATTTTTCAGTGTCACAACTTATTATTTCTCTTCCTTTACAAAGTTTCCATTCTGATCAAAGATCACATCTTTTCTATTGATCTCAACTTCATAGGAGGTTTTTCCCTGTGCATCCAGCACTCTTCCAACATCACCGAATTTCCCCGTTTTATAATGTTCTTTTACATAACTGCGGGTTGTTTGCGGAAGCTCACTTACCGGAATTTCTTTGACAATCTCCACAAAGGTGCCTGATGGAGTGTAAGTCACGGAATTAGCTTCTCCGTCTTTTCCGCCCCAGTTTGCTTCGTAATTACCTTTTTCAGTTTCCCAGGTAATGTGATACTTTTTTGATTCCGGATACTTTTTCAGATTGGCATTTTTTACTACAGCAGGAACGTTGACATGTTCATTCCCGCCCTCATTTTCCTGAGCGAAGGTTGTTGCGCTCAAAGCGAATAAGATCGCTGTTAAACCTAAAATCTTTTTCATAATTGTGATTTTAATTTTTAATATGATTATTTTTTTCTTAAACAAATTTATATGCTGAATTTGAGGAGAATTTGAAGATGCAGACAATTTGAAGACAAAGAAAAGTTAATTGAATTAGCTAAGAATTGCGGCCGCAAAAACAGCAACGGGTAATAAACGCAAAGATTCGTGCTATGCTTTAGACAGGTCATGTTCATTTTGAATCCAATAGTCCATGGTGCCTGCCTCATTTATAAATTGATTGACTTTGTCCTTTATTTCATCCCTCACGTTGCGAACCTGCGAAAGTATTTCTTCCGGTGTGCCTGAAAATTTTGAAGGGTCAGGAAAAGACCATTCAATCCTTCTTATCATGCCCGGGAAAACCGGGCAACGTTCCGCTGCTTCTTTTTCGCAAACAGTAATAACAGCGTCAAAGAATCTTCCTTCTTTTAATAAGTCAAACACTTCTTTTGTTTGATTCTGACTTATATCTATCCCTACCTCTTGCATTGCTTCAACAACAAACGGGTTTAATTTCCCTTTTTTTATACCGGCACTTTCTGCTTCAAATTTTTCTTGTCCATAATAGTTAAGAAATGCTTCTGCCATCTGGCTTCTCGCGGAATTATGAATGCACACGAATAAAATGGTATACATTATATTACAATTGAAGTTCTGCCTTCAAGACTAATTACAGCATTCAGGGCCACAACATGATTTTTCTGCAGCCGGTTTTTCAGCATATACTGTGATGCTTGTAATCATTGCACCTGATTTTTTATATGATTCAATTTCCTGCTGTGATAAATACTTACTTAAAATATCACCAGGAATAACGATTGGTTTATCTTTTTGAACCGAAATATTTTTAAAACCGTTTGCTGCAATTAATTCGAGATATACTTCTTTTTGAATAGCACCTGCTACACAACCAGCATACATTTCTGCAGCTTCTTTAATTGGCTTTGGTAATATTCCTTCTAACACAATATCTGAAATGGAAAAATGACCATTTGGCTTTAATGTTCTGAATATTTCTTTAAATACACCATCTTTATTTGGCACCAGGTTTAGAACGCAATTGCTGACAATTACATCAGCAGTGTTATCAGTTAGGGGCATGTGCTCTATATCTCCCTGCCTGAACTCAACATTATAATAACCTAGTTTTTCTGCGTTGGCTCTTGCCTTTTCAATCATAGCGGGGGTAAAGTCAATACCGATAACCCTGCCGTCTTCTCCTGTTTCAGCTCTGGCAATAAAACAATCATTGCCGGCACCGCTGCCCAGGTCAACTACGGTGTTGCCTTTTTTGATTTTAGCAAATTGTGTAGGTAATCCACAGCCCAAGCCCAAATCCGAGTCCGGATTATAGCCTTCCATTCGGCTATAATCATCGCTCATTATATTATACACTTCAGTTGAACAGCAGCCGGAGCCACAGCAGGATGACTGATTGGCTTCTTTATCCTGCAAAGCAATTTCTGAGTATTTCTGTCTTACCATTTCTTTTAGGTTGTCTTGTGTTTCCATTTTATTTGTATTTTTAAGTTATCGAAATATTACGATGATTACCGGTAAAAAAAAGTCAGCAGCAATTGTTACGGCCTTTGTACGTTTCGAAAATTTGGTTTAACATAGCCTGTGCACCTTTCCATGCCTTTGCATCTATGCAGTAACAAACTTTTGCTCCTTCAATTTCTCCCTTAATTAATCCGGCTTCTTTTAGTTCTTTTAAGTGCTGGGAAACGGTGCTCTGTGAAAGTGGAATTTCCTCAACAATATCACCACAAACACAATCGGGTCGTGTGGCTAATATTTTCAATATCGCAATTCTTGCAGGATGTGCCAAAGCCCTTGCAACTTTTGCAAGTTTATTTTCCTGAACACTAAACCCGTATGATTTTGTCGCTCCCATAGTTTTTATATCGCAATATTACGATATTATTTCGAATCTTTAATGAGGGTAATAAATATTGAAAACATTTAGCACCCCGTACATCGATGGGAACTTTACCGTTTCACTTTCTTCCGGCGCTTCACACATTAAAGTAGTGGGTAAAAATAAAACTGAGCCGGGGCAAAAAAAAGAGGCTGCTATACTTTATCCATGCCTTTCCCCAGGCTTTTCTATGGCTTTTCTATACTCTCCTCATACACTCTTCATACTCTCGCCATACACTCTTCATACACTCCTCATACACTCCTCATACACTCTTCATACACTCCTCATACACTCTTCATACACTCCTCATACACTCTTCATACATGCTTAAGTCGCTTATTTCCTTTTTTTGATATCCGACAAAAGAAACTGTATTAGCGAAAATGAAGTAGCAATTTATGATTTTACCAACTGCTTTCGGCAAGGTCTTATCATTCATCGGTTCGCGCACGATAACGCCTCATCCCATCGGAACTGTCTTGTCACTTTTTGTCACGGTACTTTTTATACAGTGATCCAATGAATGCCGCCCCTTTTTTTGCTTTCAAAACCATCAACCAATTTGATCCACCTCCACTGGATGTTTTAGCAGCCGGCTCACTACAGTATGGCCTTTTCAGCATTATCGGTTTCCCCGTCACTTTTTGTCACCCCTTTTGTCATAGTTTGTCCTCCTGGAAATTTGGATACCCGACCCTTTGGCTGCTATTTTTACCTTTTATGGAACGATTAGTTAGCATCATTGTACGCTCAAAAAAAATTCTGTTACTCTTGCTCGTCATACTGCTGATGATTCTGTTGACAGTAATGGTGATCCGGATTTTTAATGACAGCATAAAAAATGTTGAGAATGCAATACAAACTGACCCAATTTCGGGCTTATGCAAAATAATAAACAAAAACAAGAATTATGAACTTACATCTGCAAGGCTTTAAAGAAGCAAATGAACACCTTAAAAAGGGATTTTATCGAATAATGATGTTGGCATTTTTGTTGGCATTTTTTGGTGCAGCTGCCTGGGCACAGGTAACGCCTTCGAAAGTGACTCCTCATATGAATAACACTGGTGGAACTATTATCGCAGTGAATGCAGATAATGGTGGTGGTGGTCCTGGTACTGTCTGGGGATGCAATGGTCCTGAAATAACAGGTGATCTCGATACTGGCGCCGACACGGTTACAGTAAATGACGCAGCCCCGGCATTGACTGTAA
>JAHEZB010000370.1 GCA_023251285.1 Chitinophagaceae bacterium
AATAAAAAAGCCTTTTCTCTTGACATAATAATTTGCCAGTTTGTGAAGAAAGAAAAGAATAAAAACAGAGGCCAATATTTTCAAGACTATTGCGAGAATGTTGTAATGGCCAAGCGGATTGCTCAGTTGTTTGAGATAAAAAAGTGGCCAGCCTTGCTCGTCTTTTATTACATAGCGTGTTGGAGATGTGCTGATATCATACGTTTTGTCAATATTTTTTTCTGCAACAAAAGAATTCTGTAAATATTTGTTCTCAATGTAGTAATTCCATTTAACCGGAATTAAAAAAATCATTTTATAAAGTGAGCCCGAAGTACTTTGAAAATTTCTTGCATCAATAACATACCAGCCATTTAATAATTTGTGGAAACTAGTGCCATTTTCTAAGTTTAAAACTGTAGAATCTGGTTCTATCACCTGGGTATTCCAAAATACCGGAATCAGTTTGTTCGATTCAGAGATTTTATAAAAGAAAATAAAATAGTCTTTGTCAACCTGCGCAGTTAATTGTTCTTCATTATATTTTCCTGAAGCAATTTTTTTTATTAATACAGAATCAGAACAGAAAGCACTAATGTCTTTTTGTTTTCTATTAATGTCTTTCTGAATTACTTTTTGCGCTGCATTTGAAGTTGAACTTCCGCTCCAATAATTATTAATAATAAAAGCAAAAGTCAATAACCATGCTGCCGCTATCAGCAAAAAAGAATTTCTTCTAAGAAAGCTATCGTTCGTTATCAGGTTCAATTTCAGTATGTTGTTTTTTGATTTCATTCCATATCGCATCCATTTCGGCAAGCGTCATTTCACTCAAATTCATTCCTTTTTTCGAAACCATTTCTTCCATTAAAGTAAATCGTTTTATAAATTTTTTGTTGGTTAGTTCAAGTGCATTTTCTGCGTCTACTTTTAAAAATCTTACATAATTAATTACAGAAAAAAACAGATCACCCGCTTCCTCTTCAATATGCGAAACGTTGCCCGATTCAACGGCTTCTAGCAACTCAACTTTTTCTTCTTCCACTTTTTCCCAAACTTGTTCTTTATTAGCCCATTCAAAACCAACCTGTTTTGCTTTTTCCTGGATACGCATTGCTTTTACCATTGCCGGGAGCGAGTTAGGAACACCACTCAACACTGACTTTTTTCCTTCTGCAAGCTTTATTTGTTCCCAGTTTCTCTTTACATCTTCATCATCCGCTACTTTTACATTTCCATAAATATGAGGATGTCTTTTTATCAGTTTATCGCAGATGCCATCTATTACTTCCTGTAACGTAAGCTTATTTTGTTCATTGCCAATTTTGGCATAAAAAAGAACATGCAATAATAAATCGCCCAATTCTTCTTTTATCCCATCCCAGTTTTTTTCGGTTATCGCGTCTGCAAGTTCGTAGGTTTCTTCGATAGTTTGCTGTCTTAAAGTGTGAATGTTTTGTTTCTTATCCCACGGACATTTTTCACGAAGTTCATCAAGGATATTTACAAGGCGGCTGATGTCAGCAGATTGATTCATTTAATAGATTTTAGATTTGAAAAATTGAGACAAAAGCAAAAATGGTAAACAGAAACAAAATCAAAATTAAAAATGAAATTAAAAACAATAGATATTTTAAAATTGTTTTGAATCTCCTTTGTTCATAAAAATTCCGCATGGCTTTATATCCGTAAAATAAAATAACCAATATGAACAGATTATTTATAATGCTCAGCCAGCTTAAGCCACTGAGTTTTTCCAATTGCTGTATTCCAATTTCAAAAAGCATTGCAATAAAAACAAAAATGTACAAATGAATTGTAAAAATTGCGTGGCTTACGTAGTAAAATTTTTTTTGGCGTATGTATAATAATTTTAATAATAGTGCAACAAACGGAAGCGACACAAAAAGCATTTGTGGAAAGTGATGCATGATGCTTTCGATGAAATCTGTTATAAACTTGCCACCGTTGTTTCGGTATTTCTCTGTAAGCCCAATCTGTTTGTAAGCAAGTTGCCTGTTAAACCATCCTTGCTTTCTATGATCTTTTTCAAGAGCAGAATCGTATTGTTCTTTGCTGTGGTACTTTTCTGTTTCAAGGTTGTTAAAAAAATGAATGGTAGCACCGTCTCTTGCGCTGTCGAGGTAGTGTTTAAATTGGTCATGACTCATTGGCACGCCGTGATTGAGCTCTTTGGTAAAATCGCTAAACTGTGCAGCTGACAAGGAATCAATTTGCTCCACGCTTTTGCCTTGCAAGGTGAAATTTGCTTTTTTAATTTGTGTATCATTAATATGAAATACAGAAAAAAACACCAGGAAAAAAATAAAGGATGTGAACAGATACATACGGATCGGATTCAGATAGCGAGCTCTTCTTCCATTCATATATTCCTTTGATAAAAATCCGGGACGAAAAAGAAGTGGTTTTAATGTAGAAAAAAACTTACCGTCAAAATGCGTAACATCATTAAAAAAATGAGAGATCAAATGTCCTGCAGATTCTTTTGGTTCAATATTTTCCTGGCCGCATTCAGAGCAATATTTGCCAACTACCGTTGCGCCACAATTAAGGCAGTTGTTTTCTTTGCGCAGGGGAAGATGCGACATGAATTAAAAATTTGTTTTTATAATTTCCGGTTAAAAATAATAAACAAAAATTGCAATAAGAATTAATGAATTATTTTACATCCGTTTCTAAACGATAAAATCCAAAAGCCTCCATTCTTAAAAAATGAATAAAGATATTTTTCGTGGTATAGTTTTTTTTATTGCTGTTTATTTTAATTTTTCTGCGGCGAATGCCCAATATTATTATAAAGATGTTCTGAGCACTCTTCAGCAAAACAAGGAATTTTCGATTTTAAAAAATGCGAATATAAAATTGATCAAAATATCAAGTTTTGATGAAAACGATCAGCCAAGTGATGGCTTTTTTTGTGAAAAGAAAATCAATAAGACTTTTACACAATCGCAGATGTTATCAAAGTCAA
Organism: Chitinophagaceae bacterium; assembly: GCA_023251285.1. GTDB lineage: Bacteria > Bacteroidota > Bacteroidia > Chitinophagales > Chitinophagaceae > Ginsengibacter. Next base: position 2,972 of record JAHEZB010000370.1, read on the forward strand.
ATATTACCGGCCAATCCTTGCTGGTAACCGATTATAACAACAAGGGCGAAGTGGTAAAGACCACGACAACAACACCGACAACTGACAACAGCGTTGAATTTGAATATGATCAGAATGGAAACATTTCATTGATCACTACGAATACAATCGCAGATGGTGATAGCTCAGGAATCACAGAAACACATCAATACTTTTATGAAAATGGGAAGCCGGCAAAAATGCTTCGCAAAAAAAATAATAAGCTGATCTCTACAATTACTTTTGTGCTGGATGATAAAGGAAATATAATTGAAGAAGACCCTTCAGGAAATACCATCGACAAAAAATATTATTACTATTATGACGATCACAACCGCCTCACAGACGTGGTCCATTTTAATGTAATTGCAAAAAAATTATTGCCGGATTATATGTTTGAATACAGCACAGGCACTCAACCAAAACAAATGATTTCTGTGGATGAAACCGGAAGAAATTATTTTATCTGGAAATATGCCTATGATGACAAACACCTTCCGGAGATACAAAAATGTTTTTCAAAAGAAAAAACCCTTCTCGGCACAATACAATTTGATTATGTGCAATAACTGCCAGTTAACTAATAAATAACGACGATTTTAAATCATCTGTGTAAAGTTGAATAAAATCAAAAAAATAGCAAGCACCACGGTTATCAGCATCAGCACTCTTAATGAAATCAAATGTTTTTTAAAACTTCTCGAAGCAAGGATTATTGCTATCACACAACAGGCAAGAGAGATGACATGAACTGTCGTCATATTTTTTAGAAATCCCGGAAAATAGCCAAGAAAAGTATCTGTTTTATCACTGTTGCTGATATCGCTGTATCGCAATCCAATCGATG
>JAHEZB010000371.1 GCA_023251285.1 Chitinophagaceae bacterium
TGTAATGGAAATGGACACGAGCCAGCTATTCAATTCTCCGTTTAAAATCAGTCGTGCGGTGCACCAGGGCGGCGGCTCAATGGAATTTGATCCGGGAATCAGTTACACTGACAATACCGTTTATTATTGGCGGGTAGCGCTGAAACCGGCTTCAGGAGTTGCTTCAGATTATCACTGGAATAATTCTTCTTTTATTTACCTGGCAAACAGTACTACGGGTAGTAATCAATCTCATTACTTTCAGCAATTAGAATCAGATACTCAAAATATCAGGTTGATAGATACAACCAGGCAGTGGCGCTTTTCAACTGTTCAGAATCTTTTTGAAATAAGAAACGGCGTTTTTCCTGATGCTGGTGCTACAGCCGGCGATTGCAAAGCCATTATTAATGGATGGGATTTTACAAAAGGAATTTGTAATACAGGAAATAATCTCATTTTCAATGTTATTGATCCGCTTACTTTAAAACCGTGGTACAACACCTATGGCACTGGTATTAGCGGAAGCTATCCTGCCTGCCTCGACGAAAGAGCGGCAAATATTGTTTTCAATACCGGCACTCAGCAAAGCCGCAATGCTGCGATGCGTTTCCTCGATTCTATTCCCGATAATTATATTGTTATGGTCAGAAATATTACGGGACCTAACGCTGCCACTGATATTTTCGCGAGTAACTGGGCATCCGATACCACTGCTTTTGGTTCGGGAAATTCTCTTTATCACCGTTTAAAATCGCAGGGTTTTGTATTGATTGATTCGTTTTACCGTCCGAGAGGATTCGCATTTGTTTTTCAAAAAAATAATCCTGACTTCGGTCCTTCGTTTGCATTTACTCAAGGCACGACTGACCAGGTGTTACTGAAGAAAAATTTTATTACCCCTGATACCCTTGGTTTTATTACTTCACCCAAATTTGGACCATCCGTTTCATGGAAAGAAATGCATTGGCGGGGAACAAGCCTTGAACAAAATTCTTCAGATAATCCTTCTGTTCAGATCATTGGAATTGATTCAAGTGGAAGCAGTACAACGCTTTTTAATGTAAACAAGAATCAGCAGGATGTAGATATTTCTTCAGTCAATGCAGCAAAATATCCTTACATCCAATTGAAAATGAGAAATATTGATAGCGTTAACTATTCCCCCTACCAACTTTCCTATTGGAGGGTAAATTACCAGGCTCCGCCTGAAGGTGCGCTAACACCCGGGTTATTTTTTACTTCAAAAGACACCTTGAACCAGGGAGAGATTCTTCATTTTGGAGTAGCATTTAAAAATATCAGCATTGCTAAATTTGACAGCATTAAAGTGAAATTGACGGTGATTGATAATAACAACGTTACTCATGTATTGCAGGTGCCTCGTCAAAAACCTTTGATAAGCGGCGATACCATTACCTTAAAATATGATATTGATACAAAAAAGTTCTCGGGGATGAATACAATTTTTGTTGATTTCAACCCGGATAACGATCAGCCGGAGCAATATCTGTTTAATAATTTCATGTACCGCAATTTTTATGTAAAAGGCGATGAATACAACCCGACGATGGATGTCACCTTTGATGGAGTTCATATTTTAAACCGGGATATCGTTTCTGCAAGGCCACACATTACCATCAAACTAAAGGATGATAATAAATCGCTGGCTTTGAACGATACGTCTTTGATAAAAGTTCAGATACAATATCCGGATGGCTCGTTGCACAATTATCGTTTTGATAATGATACACTAAGATTTATGCCAGCCAATCTTGCAAACGGCGAAAACACTGCTACAATTGATTTCACCCCTTCATTGCCGGGGGAAGATGACCAATATCAATTAATCGTTTCCGGAAAAGATGTGGTAGGAAATAGCGCCGGCAAAGTCGATTATCATGTCGATTTCAGGGTGATTAATAAACCGATGATCTCTAATTTCATGAATTATCCAAATCCGTTTACTACGTCTACTGCCTTTGTATTCACGATAACCGGTTCACAAGTACCGCAGAATATCCGGATCCAGGTGTTAACAGTCACAGGAAAAATAATTCGTGAGATTACGCAGGACGAATTAGGCCCGTTGCACATCGGAAGAAATATTACCGATTTTAAATGGGATGGAACAGATATGTACGGGCAAAAGGTTGCAAATGGCGTTTATTTGTACAGGGTGCTTACTAATTTGAATGGCCGGTCAATGGATCATTTCAAAGACGGCGATGCAGATAATACCGATAAATATTTTACAAAGGGTTATGGGAAAATGTATTTCATGAGATAGGAAGTGTGAAAATTCGAAAATGTGTAAATGAAAAATCACTTTATTTCTTCATTTACTGAAGGAAAAAGATAACAAGAATAATTCAATAATGCAATGATTGAGTAACTGGTTTTACATCTGAACCTTCGCTCCATAAGCCAAATCACCTGCATCGCCCAATCCCGGCACAATATATCCTTTTGCGGTAAGTTCATCATCGATATCACCGCACCAGATTGTGGCAGAAGGCTCGGCGCGCAAAACATATTCTATTCCAACAGTACAGGCAAGCGCACAGGCAATATGAATCTCTGAAGGATTTCCGGCATCGCGGATAAACTGTAACGTTTTTACCAACGAAGCGCCAGTTGCAAGCATCGGATCAGAAATAATTACAACGCGGTTTTCCATTTCAGGACAACTGATATAATCGAGGCTAATCTCAAAACTTCCATCAGGATTATGTTTCCTGTAAGCGCTGATAAATGCATTGTCTGCTTTATCAAAATAATTCAGAAAACCATTGTGCATGGCTAATCCGGCACGCATAATGGTTGCAAGTACCGGTTGATGTTCGAGCACTTTACAATTCGATATTCCTAAAGGAGTTGCAATTTCTTTTTCTACCCATGGTAATTTTTTACTGATTTCATAAGCACATACTTCCGCAATATTTTCCAGGTTTTTACGGAACCTCATACGGTCATTTTGCACTTCAATATCTCTCAATTGGCTAATCCAGTTACTTACCAAAGAATGATTGTCGCTCAGATTGATTACCATGTTTAATTTTTTTAAATCTAAAGATAAGTGCAATTTTCAAAGGTTTTCAAGGTTGCAAGCCTTGAAAAGAATATTTAATTTAAAAATGAATAGAGGTTGGCAACCTTTTATTAATTTGGCGCAAATCTAATTTTAAAAGAGGGAAAAACATTATGGTTTATAACGTGATCGGTTTAATGAGCGGAAGTTCACTGGATGGCCTTGATATTGCATTTGTGGAGTTTACTGAAACTGCAGGTAAATGGGCATACGAAATAAAATGTGCTGCCTGCATTGAATATGAAAATGAATGGATTGAGAAATTGAAAAATGCCATTCATTTTTCAGCCCGCGATTATCAAATATTGCATACAGATTATGGAAGGTATTTAGGTGAAAAAGTAAATGAATTTTCCCATAAATTTCATTTACAACATCAGATCAGTCTTATCGCTTCGCATGGCCACACGACGTTTCATTTCCCCGAAAAAAAAATGACGCATCAATTAGGAGATGGCGCTGCAATTGCTGCAGAAACTGAACTTCCGGTCGTAACAGATTTACGTTCCGTCGATATTGCTTTTGGTGGACAGGGCGCGCCAATAGTGCCTTTGGGAGAAAAATTATTATTTCCGGATTATCATTATTTTCTAAACATTGGTGGCATTGGAAATATTTCTATCGACAACAAACAAACAAATAATGCTGATTCTTCTTCTGACAAAAATGACATAATTGCTTTTGATATTTGTGCAGCAAACCGCGTTTTGAATATGCTTTCCTTAGAAAAAAATAAAGCGTACGACGAAGATGGAAAAATGGCTT
>JAHEZB010000372.1 GCA_023251285.1 Chitinophagaceae bacterium
TCATCTGCATGGTGGCGCTCGGCGAGGGCGCCAACGCGCTGGTGCAGGCGCAGATCAACGCCATGGGGCGCAACCTGCTGATGGTGTGGCCGGGCGCGGCGCAGTCGGCGGGCTTCTCGTTCGGCGGGGGCAGCGCGACCACGCTCACGCCCGAGGACGGCGAGGCGATCCTGCGCGAAGTTCCCGCCGTCGCCGCCATGACGCCGGTGGTCCGCACGCGCACGCAGCTCGTGGTCGAGTCGCGCAACTGGATCCCGGGGCAGATGTACGGCACGAGCGAGGCCTTCCCCAAGGTGCGCGACTGGCCGATGGACGAGGGCGACTTCTTCACGGCGCGCGACGTGGCCACGTTCGCCAAGGTCTGCGTGGTGGGCCACACGGTCGCGGACAACCTCTTCCCCGACGAGGACGCGATAGGGAAGACCATCCGCATGAAGAACATCCCCTTCCGCGTGGTCGGCATCCTGTCGCACAAGGGCACCAACTCCATGGGCGCGGACAGCGAAGTGACATGTAGTGCTACTGCACAAAGCGAAGTTGCTTTTGAGCGTCTCGTAAAAAACCATTCTATAGAGTATCATTACATAACTCTTAGTCAATGGAAAGCTGAAAGGCCATTGAATCTTTTTGTTTTCCCACTTTCAAAAAGAAGCTTAGAACAGAACAAAGACTTTCAAAAAGGGTTAGTAGAATGGAACAATGAAATCGGAAAATTGGTTCCTGACAAAATTAACGCCGAAAAATATACTTCTCTTCTTAAGTACTTTAGAATTTACCAACAACCCTATTTGGCACTCTGCTAATTTGATAAACAGATAAAGCAAATGACCATAACCAAATTATTCAAAGATTTCCTTGCCAGTGAAAAGGCTGGTGGGCTAATCTTAATCGCTTGTACTATTTTATCGTTAACATCGCCCAACTCCGGTTTCGGAACAAACTATCATCATTTTTGGCAAATTCAATTTGCAGGACAGAGTGTTGAACGTTGGGTGAACGACGGTTTAATGAGTATTTTCTTTTTATTAATAGGTTTAGAATTAGAACGCGAAATCTATGAGGGCGAACTTTCAAATATTAAAGACGCATTACTGCCAATTTTTGGAGCTTTAGGCGGCATCATATTTCCTGCCGGAATTTTTATGTTGTTCAACTTTGGAACGGCAACACAATCCGGTGCAGGAATTCCAATGGCAACCGACATCGCTTTTGCATTGGGAATGTTGTCCTTGTTAGGAAACCGCGTACCGGCATCTTTGAAAGTGTTTTTAACCGCATTAGCTGTCATTGATGATTTGGGTGCGATTTTAATTATTGCCATTTTCTATACTAAGACACTTCTTTGGACAAATTTATTTATAGCGTTAGGAATTTTTGCTTTGCTTGCAGTTTTCAACAGACTAAAAATTAGAAACCTAATTCCTTATTTAATTGGCGGAGTCGCCATGTGGTACTTGATGCTTAATTCCGGGGTTCATGCCACAATCACCGGAGTGCTGTTGGCTTTTGTTATACCATTTTGGCAACGGAGACGAAAAGTCAACTTCTTATATTTTGGAGCACTTCTTACACAAACCGGTTGCTTTTATCATTTTGCCGATTTTTGCCTTAGCTAATACTGCTATTATTTTAAGTGGCGACATAGGGCAAACACTGACTCAAAATTACAGCCTGGGAATTTCACTTGGACTTATAATAGGTAAACCTTTAGGTATTTTTCTCTTGTCCTTTTTGGCAGTAACTATCGGACTATGCAAACTCCCGGAAGACATTAATTGGAAATTAATTGCGGGTGTTGGATTTTTGGGAGGTATAGGATTTACAATGTCAATCTTTATAACACTACTTGCCTTTGATAATGAAATGATAATCAATAACGCAAAGTTTGTTATTTTAATTTCATCCTTGATTGCAGGACTGATTGGATTTTTAAGTCTAAAACTCATACTAAAGAGAGCAACTCCAAACACCTAGTGATAATAGGGTATGCCGGTACTTTTTTCACTCTCATAAAAAGCGTCCGTTTTATTGGGAAAAAGTATTTCATACTTTTTTAGAAAAACCATTTCATGCTTTTTGAAGAAGAAAAAAATTTCATTTTTTTCTGTTAATCCAGCAAATAAGAAATCACATTATTATTTCGTTTGCTGGAAAGAAAGAAAATGTATTTCGTACATTTTTAAAGAGAATAAAATGTTCCATTTTATTTGAGTAAAAAAAACACTCGATATTTTTTAGGAAGAAAAAGATTGAGACAGCAAAAAAAAGTTTTAAATCAAAGTCTAAAGATTATACTTTAGATGCATGAAATACTTACTTAACAGCTTATTTACTATTTTGGTTTTTTACTCTCATGCTCAGAAGAAAATAGATTCAACAGGTATTTTTCCTTATGAAGCTGGTAAAATTCATATTACTGACATTGTAAAAGATTCACTTTCAAAAGACGAGTTATTTAATAATGCTGTTGTTTGGTTCGCCCAACAAACAAATAGCGTTAATAATCAAGTAAGAAATAAAATATCCTTTGCAAATAAAGACAACATCATTATTAAGAATGAGCAAACCGGTGAATTCGTTGGAACTTTGAAAGGTATTGCGCATCAGTCATTAAGTGATATTTTGTATTCATTTGATATTTATATTTTTGTAAAAGAAGGCCGGTATAAATACGACCTGACCAACTTCAAGTATCTTGGAAATTCCCTCTCAAATGCAATAGCAGGGCAAAACATGCCAATGGATATTACTCTTGAATCAATCGATAAAAACAGGCCCGCAAAAAACAGGAACGCCATTAAAAAGATAAATGATGATGTGGCCAAAATTATAAGTGGTTTAAAAGAATCTATGTCTTCGCATTCTCAAGCTTCAAATTTTTAAGAAAAATACTTTTGCTGCCGGAAGTAGGAAATCCGATTATTAGCTCATTTATTGCCGGAAACGGAAAATGTAATTCGTACATTTTTCAATAAAATAAAATGTACTGAAAAACATTTTAGCTAATCTAATTTGCCAGCCGCTCAAACAAATACAGCCAATGCTACATGTGCGCGTACAAAGTCTAGAAGTGCGGCTGCCGCCGCTTCACACAGCTCCTAAGTAACCATAAAGCAAATAGAAAAAGAAATGCTTGCTTGTCATTTACTTCGCTCTCGCTCCGTTCGTTCCGCGCTTCGCATCACTTTCTCTAAAAATGAACCCAAAGCAGCCACTTGCCGCCGCGATTTTTTTGTTGTCATCTTTAGTTTTGCGGTGGCAACAGCCTGCGAGTCAAGGGTACTTCCCTTTATTAATACCGCCCCCCCTGAAGTGGTTTTCCATTTTCGTCTGTAACTTTCCCGAATATTATCTTAAGCGGAATCGCTGAAAGCGCTACAGGATTCGATATTGTTTTTTCTGCTTCTTTCTCCTTAATAACAATTGTTTTATCAACAATAGAATAAGTGAGTTCTGTTTTTTGCAAACATAGTTGCAAGGCATCCTGCAGAGGCGCGTTATAGATTTTTACATCTACTTTTCCTGCTTTTTCCAGAAGCTCATAAGGGTATGAAAAATTATATCCCGTTTGCTTCTGAATGGCTTTAAATACTTTTTGCAACGGTGCATGGCGCATGGAACGCGTCACTTTTTGTGAGTACGTCTTCGCGGTTGCCTGCTACAGGCCATTAATTAAAATCGCTGTAAGTTTCATAATCAAAAGCGTTTTGGTTAATTTTTGCTTTGATCGAACAGATAGAATCTTCAAAAAATAACTTTGTTTTTTTGGTTAAACAATGAACATTCCTGAATGATTGTATTATTTATAACTTAAATTTTCGCCGGA
>JAHEZB010000373.1 GCA_023251285.1 Chitinophagaceae bacterium
GCAAAAGGAAAATCAATTTTTTTGTCTTTATAAACCGCAGGAATGTTATTCAATCCTTTTACTTTTCCTTCCAAGGAAGCAAAGTGGTGTCCTTCTTTGGCCAAGACTTCAAAAGCCGCAAGATTAGAACAGGCATATATTCTTGATGCTACAGGAGGTGTAAAAATGTCGTAAATAATTACATAAGTAAGGCTGTGAACGACCGTTGTATAAAGAGTTGGATCATGAATTACTTTAACATAGTCATTCTTTTTTTGATTGCAGCTTATCAGCTGCAACGTCAGAATCAAACTGAGGATGAATTTCACTACATTTTTTTTATTGAAAAGCATATTCATTTTTTAGGGAGTAATTAAGAGGTTTTATTAAATCAGTTTGTAATATGGCTTTTATTTCCCTATATTTTTTAAAATTACAAAAGGTGGCGAATGTTTCCAATCTTCATTTTGCTTGATAATCATCGGGCCAATGGAAAAATTACCTAAAATAATATCTGGTTTTCCGTCGCCATCGATATCTCCGGCATCCATCGTTAACCATCTTCCCAACGTTGCTTCACGAAAGGAATAAGGATGAAAATCTAAATTTCCTTTATTTTCCAAATAAACAAAACTCTCTTCCGGCTGATGTGTATAATCCGCAAAAAAAGAAATTGCTGCAATATCAAGGTCTCCGTCGCCGTCATAATCGCGCGCCATAGCTTTATAACATCCATCAATCGGGAAGAAAAACTTCTGTTTAAAATGATTTGTTCCATCGTTTAGAAAAATATACACGCCGTGATAAGGTTTTAATACCCTTGAATAATCGCCGTTATCTCCGCAGGTATAAAGAATATCGGGATAGCCATCTTTGTTAAAATCATCCAGTTCGAAATAAGAAGACCCATAAGAGGGCGGGAATTTTAATACTTCCTGCTGCTCAAAATTGCCGTTTCCTTTATTGGTAAAAAGAAAAATTCCTTCGTCTCCCTGTGCAAATAAAGCCCATATATCCGGCAGTCCATCATGATTTACATCTGTTATATAAGCTTTGATGGCACCCGGAACTGGCCTGATTTCGTGCCTTAAAAAGTTATTATTTCCAACGTTTTCCATCCAGGATAATGCACCCTTTAGATTACCAAATTCGCATATAAGGTAATCGGGTTTGCCATCGTTATTCAAATCTGCAATAGTTATCTGCACAGGCCTTTCCAAACTGTCAATCCTTATCGTAGAGTCTTTTTGCAGTACGCCTTTAGAGTTGACATTGAAAAATTCTGCTTCTCCAAATTTACCATTATTGGGATTCAATATTCCAATGTTGCAGGCAATTAGGTTTTTTTTATCAAAATCTACATTTACAATGGGGCCTGATGTATTTATCGAATCTTTAAGTTGTAAGCCTGCATCAAGGAAATACAGTTTTTTTTTGAGCGCGTCACCTATGATAAGTGCATGCAAGGAGTCGGATGAATTAATTTTTACATAACAAGTAGTGGGCATTTCGTAATTCATACCCGGTATCTCTACTTTAAAAAGAGGCAGCCCTGTCTTAATTGGGTATTTTCTTTTTTGCGCAGGCAAAGAATCGGGTGAAGTGGCTTCATAGTAATCCAAAATGTTTTGCCATTCATTCATTTTCATCATTGGCTGAGCGGGATAAAAATCACGCCTGATATATTGGTCTCTTGTTTTTGGATAAATGTTAAATCCCTGGCTGAAAATCCCGAGTCGCGGTCCCATTGCGGGTAACACACCATTCTCCCAGCTTTTGGCATCAAGCAAAGAGGGATCTGGCAACTGATGACATGACTGGCAATATAATTTTGCAAGCGCTTCACCTTTTTCTATGCTTGACAAGGATACCTCTTTGTGAGCGCTGTTTCGATGATAACTTTTACAACCAGTTAAAAGCAGTGCGAAATTAAAAATAAGAAATGCAATTAAAAGTTGGTTTGCTGCACCGGTTTTGATTTTTAGCATTGACTTATTATTGAAGATTCAATTTGCGCACCACCCCTTTATTATTTTTTATCTCCACAGAAATAACATTCTCATCAACAGTTAAAAATCTTCCGGATTCAGATAAAAAAGATGAACCATATCCAATTTCACGTTTTTGTTTTTGACCATTTTTATAGGTAATAACCGCACTTTCATCAAACGGTTTTAAAGGTATAAATCTCTTGTTTTTTTTCAGTTCAAAAATCTTTAAAGGCCCTTTATTTTGGCTGGCTGCCATTAAATATTTCCCTTTGCTGCTTCGCAACGACACTAAAGCTTTTCCATCGCCCGGAATATAAATACCACTTTTTAAGATCGACTCGGGTTTAAAATTTCCTTTCCCGTCACCTTTCAGTAACAAGCCATTCAATGCATCATATCTTCCCAACGAAGGTTCTGTTCCGTAATCGTTTCCGTTGATGGCAACATCCAGGTTTCCATCGCCATCAAAATCGCCAACAGACATGGCATTCACCACCGAAATTTGTGCCTGCACAGGCAATGGCGTCATGGTAAACTTTCCATTTCCGTTATTTTTTAGAAAAGCTGATGAAAGATAATTGGCATGCATTTTCAAAGCTCCTTTGAGTTGATCTTTCGTCAATAAAGAATCCATGGGTGCATTTGCAAAAGATTTATAGGTTTCAAATCTTTTGCGGATAGAGATCATTTGTTTCAAAATATCGTCCCTTGATTGTGCGGGAAATTCTTTTCTTTCAGTGTCACTTTGCGAAGCGGGTAAATAAACCGAGATGAATGCATCGTAAGTTCCATTGTTGTCAAAATCCTTAGAAATGATATTGACCGGATACTGGTCGCTTGCCTTGAAAAAAGAATTTCTTCCAAGATTGCCTAAAATATAATCCATTTTGCCGTCATTATTAAAATCACCTGCGGCAATAGAACTCCACCAGCCAATGTTATTTGCAACGCCACTTCTTTTGGTAACATCTCTGAAAATCCCTTTATCATTTTCAAGAAAAGTAACCGGCATCCATTCGCCCACAAGAATCAGATCTGGCCAGCCATCGTTGTTGAAATCTGTAAATAGTGCATCGCTCACCATTCCAATATTTTTTAGTGCGGGCGCTACAGAGTCGGTTACATCCGTAAATTTAACGTGCCCGTTTTTGGTATCATTTCTAAAAATAAAGCTGGATACAGGTTTTGGATAATTGGCCGGATCTACCCTTCCTGAAACGAAAAGATCTAAATCGCCATCTTTATCGTAATCGATTGCCCTCACGCAAAACTTACTTGTATAATTTTTGGGTAAGGCTGTCGTATCTTCTATAAAATTGCCTTTTCCATCATTCAGATACAATTTATCCTGGTAAGAAGGATTATTGTGTACGGCCTGGTAGCCGCCACTGGTAATATAAAGATCCAAATCGCCATCGCCATCTGCATCAAATAATAAAACGCCTTCATCCTGGTAATTTTTTGCAAGTGAATCTTTAGGGTTTAATAAACTTTTTTGAATGAACTTTCCATTTGGCTGTTGCAAAAACAATTGAGCGCTGTGGTTGTAAGAACCACCAACTACAATATCATCAAGGCCATTGCCGTCAATATCACCAACAGCGAGAGAAGGATTATATTCAGAAAACTTATGAGGCAAAGTACGTTGAATATAAAAGTCAACCAAATCCTTTTCCTGTTGTACATAATGAATGTTCACAGAATCATTTACTTCAGTAAACAGAGAATTATTGTCAATTTTATTTTTATTAAAAGAATAATCTAAAAGTGCATTTTTAATATTCACTTTTAAAAGCTGGTTTGCTTTTACATTTTGCAAAATCTGCATTTTACCATCTGGCCATTTGATAACAAC
>JAHEZB010000374.1 GCA_023251285.1 Chitinophagaceae bacterium
GCCAACCGTAGATCGTGGCGTTCTCGTAATTACTTTTTGTTCGATGGCAATTGCCGGGCACAATCCTTTTATATAATCTACATCCGGCTTATTCATTCGTGCCATAAATTGCCTTGCATAAGCACTCATGCTTTCTGCATATCGCCTTTGGCCTTCCGCGAATAAAGTATCTATTGTTAACGACGATTTTCCTGAACCGGAGACGCCGGTTACCACGATCAACTTGTTGCGTGGAATTTCAACATCAATGTTTTTCAGATTATGAACTCTTGCACCTTTTATAAAAATATTATTTGCAAAAGCTGTTGTTTTCTTTTTAGTAGAGATTTTACTTGTATTCATTTATGATAAGCAAAATTACTAAATCGTAATTTTATGGCAGTTCGTAATTTTACGGTCTACGTTTAAAAGTGATATTCCTCTATTTTTGAATTTGAGCAAAAAATGGTTCCATAATATTTGGAAGTGTGCATTTTTAAATTAATTTTGGTCTTCCAATTTTCCTGAAAGAATGAAGAACCTTCTGCCACTCGCTCTAAGTTGCCTCATCATTTCCCTTTAATTGGAACTTACACAATCATCCTAAACAAAAATCGAAAACCAGGTTATGAAAACCATGAACAATTTGACGGATCAGCAATTGATCCACCTCTATCTTGATGGAGACACAGATGCCCTTTCCAGTCTCGTAGATCGTTACAAAGACAAAATCTACACTTCCATTTATTTATTGGTTAAGGACAAATATCTCGCAGAAGATATTTTCCAGGATTCTTTCATCAAAGTAATTGATACCATTAATGGTGGCCGTTATAATGAAGAAGGAAAATTTTTACCTTGGGTAATGCGTATTGCGCACAATTTATGCATCGATCATTTCAGAAAAGTGAAACGTCGTCCTGTTATTAAAACTAGCGATGATCACGACATCTTTGAAACGCTTAATTTTTTCGATGCCGGCGCTGATGAAAAAATGATGCAAACACAAAGCCATCAAAGAGTAACAAAAATGCTCGACATGCTACCGGAAGATCAAAAAGAAGTAATCGTAATGCGTCATTTTGCCGACCTGAGTTTTAAAGAAATCGCTCAACTTACTGATTGCAGCATCAACACCGCTTTAGGTCGCATGCGTTATGGTCTTATTAATTTAAGGAAGTTAATGATTGAAAAGCAAATTGCTTTGTAAATCTGCCCCTGATATCACAAGAAAAAAAAATCCCTTTTAAATTAAAACTTAAAAGGGATTTTCTTTTAAACGTGATTTTTATTCAAAAGAGAATATTACCAAAGCATCTTAGTTGTTCACTTCCTCATCTTTTTCAACACACTTTCTTTTTAAAGTTTATTTCCTTCCGCATTCAGTTCAACGATTTCATAACCAAAACTTTTTAATCCTGGTAAAAACAAATCTCTATCTCCTACCAACAAAATGTTCATTTTATTGAGATCAAAATATTTCTTCGCCAGTTGCTGAATCTCAGAAGCAGAAATATTGTTCAAAATTTTCGTTTGCTGATCTACAAAATCTGCTGGCAAATTATACCTCAGGATCCGGCTGATAAAAGCGGCTTTTTGATTGCCGGTTTCATAATTCCTGGCGTCGCTTTGACCAATAGAACTTTTCATAAAAGCGACTTCGTCTTTATCCGGTCCACTTGCGTTATAATTTTTTAATAAACCAATAACTTCTGCCAAAGCGCTGTCTGTTGCATCTGCACGAATGCCGCTACTAAAGTAAAAAGTGCCGGAATATTTATCTCCTGTAAATAGTGAACGGGCACCGTAAGTCCAGCCTTTGTCTTCTCTTAAACGAATGTTCAATCTTCCATTGAAACCACCGCCAAGATTATAATTCGACAATGTGGCTTTGTAATAATCTCCGGTTGCATCGTATTTCAAATTGGTAACATAACCAACACGAAATTCCGTTTGCGCAGCATGAGGAATATTTACAACATAAATTTTTGCTTTCTCTACTTTCGGTGCAGTAGGCAAGACAGGCAATGTGATTGATTTTTTCGGTAATTGATTTAAGAAATTCAATTGTGGCAAAATCTCTTTTTCCTTTACATCGCCCACGATCACTACATCTGCCGCGTCAGCAGAAATGTTATTGTCGTAATAATTTTGAATGTCTTTCAAAGAAATATTTTTCACCGTTTCTTCAGTTCCATAGTCCGGAAAACCAAGAATATCATCAGAGCCAAAATTTATCTTATCAAATACGACATCAGCCACTACAGAAGCCTGGCTTTTAGAATTTTTAATATTTGCCAGCAATTGTTTTTTCAACCTGTCAAACGCTTCTTCAGTAAACTTCGGTTGCAACATTTTTTCTTGTAAAATGTCAAGTGTTTGCTTTAGATTTTTTGATAGAGATTGTACCGAAAAAACAATCGCATCCGTTGTGTTATTTACCTGGATCATACTTCCCAGCTTTTGCAATTCCAGCGCAATTTCTTCACCACTTTTGTTTTTCGTGTCTTCATTCATCATTTCTGCAAAAAGCGATGCCAGTCCCGCTTTTGAAAGATCATTCTGCTCCAGGATGGTTCCACCTTTAAGATAGATATTCAAATTCGCCATCGGGATTTCATTATTCTCAACTCCAATAGCCGTCATGTTATTCCCCAAAGATTTTTTCCAAAAAGAAGGAACTTTTACAACCGGATTTTTATCTGATGGAGGAATAATGCTTCTGTCAAAATTATCTTTTGCTTTATTGTATTTCAATTGATTATAACCATAATCCGGCCTGTTATAATGTGTACTGTCGACCGTGAAATTATCTGGCCCGGCTATCAGGTTTTCCTGGCCCTTTGGCAAAACGCTTAAAACAATCGCAGATTTATTTTTGATGTATTTGTTGTAAACACGCATCACATCTTCCTTCGTCACCTTGGTATACATTTCGAGCAGTTTGCCAATCATGTTAGGATTTCCAGTAAAAGTTTGAAATGCAGCAAGCTGTGATGCCTTTCCTGCAACACTGCCCAAACGGCTGATGGTTCGACTTTCAAAACCATTTTTAAACTTTAAAATATCATCATCAGAAACGCCTTTTTGCTCAAAGTCTTTCAATGATTCGTTTACTAATTTTTCCATTTCCGCCAAATTCTTTCCCGGCAATGCCGTTACTGAAAAAACAAAAGTACCTGCCAGTTCGTCCAGACTACTATATGCACTTGCCCTTAATGCTTTTTGATTTTTTATCAGATTTTGATACAAAATAGATGTTTTCCCTTGTCCTAAAACTTCTGCAAGACAAGCCAGCGGCGCCATATCTTCACTGAAATCAGGAACGGTTGGATAAGTGATCTGAAGCATCGGAAGTTTCGCGTAATTGTCTGTATAACTTACATATTCTGTATTGGAAAGATTTACAGGCGGTAATTGAACCGGTTTCACTTCCGGGCCACGTGGAATCGGACCAAAATATTTTTCTACTTTTTGCAAAACATCTTTTGTATTTACATCACCTGCAATTGTAAGCGTCGCATTGTTTGGCCCATACCAGCGAAGAAAGAAATTCTTAAGATCGTTCACACCCACGCGGTTCAGATCTTCAACATAGCCGATCGTGAGCCATGAATATGGATGTCCATACGGATAAAGCGCTTTCGACGTAACTTCTCCGGCAAGTCCGTAAGGCCTGTTGTCATAATTCTGGCCTCTTTCATTCTTCACAGTTTCCCGCTGAATTTCAAATTTTTGTTGTGTTACCGCATCCAATAAAAAACCCATGCGATCACTTTCCAGCCACAGCATTTTTTCCAATTGGTTGTTTGGAACGGTTTCAAAATAATTGGTTCTGTCACGGT
>JAHEZB010000375.1 GCA_023251285.1 Chitinophagaceae bacterium
CAGGAACCCTTACTACCGGTGTGTTTGGCGTGACCCGCTATGAAAGTACCGACAGTAATTTTTCAAAGGAAGAAGTGTTGCGATTAGCCAGCGCTTTGGAGCAAACATCCGAACACCCGATTGCGGTGGGTGTCGTCAACAAAATAAAAGAGATGAAGATAGAAATACCGAAAGCTGAAAAATTCAATGCCATAACCGGCAAAGGTGTGGAAGCCATGGTAGAGGGAAAATCTGTAAAAGTAGTAAGCCCGGGTTATCTTAAAGATCAAAATATCGATCAGCCCGAAGGTGCGTTTACTTCAAAAGCAGAAACGGTTGTCTTTGTATTGGTGGATGAAAAGTTGGCAGGATATATAGCCCTGGCCGATGCAATAAGACCCGAGAGTGCCGAAGCCATTCAAACTTTTAAAAAGAACCATATTAAAGTTTATATGGCTACAGGAGATAATAATGTAGTGGGTGAAGCAGTAAGCAAAGAATTAGGATTAGATGGCTTTTTTGCAGAGGTACTACCACATCAGAAAGTGGAAATTGTAAAGGACTTCCAAAGTAAGGGTGAATTTGTTGCCATGACTGGTGACGGAGTAAATGACGCACCCGCATTGGCACAATCTGATGTGGGCATAGCGGTAGGTTCAGGAACAGATGTAGCTGCCGAAACTGCAGATATCATTTTGGTAAACAGTAATCCGAAGGATATTGCGAAACTTATTCTTTTTGGTAAAGCAACGTATAAAAAAATGATCCAAAATCTTGTTTGGGCTACGGGTTATAACACTTTTGCTATTCCCCTGGCGGCAGGTGTTTTATACAAAGCGGGGTTCGTATTAGGCCCAGCAGTGGGCGCTATTTTTATGAGCCTCAGCACCATCATTGTAGCCATTAATGCGCAATTGCTAAAAAGGAAGATTGGTAAAAAATGATAACGCAGCATAAAAATACTAAAGAAATAGCAACAGTCCTGTTTCTATTTGTAGTTATAACTGGCTATGGAGTACTGTTGCCTGTTCTGCCCTTTTTTGTTGAAAGACTTGCATTACTACCGAGTATCAATCAGCAAACAATCAATTTCATATTGGAGCGCTTACTGCCGTCTATTCTTTATTTCAATTAATTTTTGCTTTGATCTGGGGTAAACTTTCCCCCCGTGCAGTCAGGCGGAGTTTTATAATAATGGGATTGCTGGGTTTTATTTTAATGCAGGTTTTGATTGGGTTATCCTCTTCCTTAACTATGTTTTATATTTATAGTTCTTTTTGCAGTGGGAGGCGCTTTAGTAGTGCCGCAGTTAACATCCTTGATTTCTTTGAAGGAGGATAACAAAACAGCAAAAAATTTATCGGTTCAAACGTCAGTAAATAATTTAGGATAAGTAGCTGGCCCCTTAATCGATACTTGGTTAGCAAGTACACAAATTTTCCTTCCTTTTATGCTAAGCGGTTGGCTTCTGATTATTCCGGCGCTGATACTTTTACTAATGAATTGATGGATTAAAAAATAGGTTATCTGGCTTCTGTAAAGCAGTAAATAAAATTGATTTCTGTATTCTCGTACATCATTAATTGCGGGATCTATTAACGGAAACGGTTCATTAAAAATAAGAGTGGCTCATGGTGCAAAAGATTCTTACCTGGCGCAGGTGGTTAAATTGGTTAAAGATGCGCAGAATGCAAAATCGAATACGCAATAGCTGGCCGATAAAGCGGCGCAATGGCTTACCGGCATAGCCATTCTTGCAGGCGTCGTCACTTTTATTTATTGGTATGTAGATGGAAAAACTTTGGCGTTTGCCATGGAGCGGATGGTAATTGTAATAGTAATTTGTTGCCCAAATGCATTGGGATTGGCAGTTCCATTCGTAGTTGCCAAATCAACCGCTCTGTCTGCTAAAAATGGTTTGCTGATAAAAAACAGAACTGCTTTTGAAAACAGCAGAAAAATTACCACCTTGGTTTTTGATAAGACCGGCACTTTAACCATCGGAAAATTTGAAGTCTCAAAAGTGGTTTCTCTACAAAATGGCTTATCAGAAAATGAACTGATACGCATTGCTTCCGCATTGGAGCAAAACTCTGAACACCCGATTGCTACAGGGATTTTACAAAAAGTAAAAGATTTAAAAATCCAGGTTCCGGCTACGGAAAATTTTAATGCCATAACTGGAAAAGGCGTAGAAGCAATTGTAGAAGGTAAAAAAGTAAAAGTGGTAAGCCCCGGATTTTTAAAAGAAAATAATATTCCATTTCCGGTAAATTTTAAAACAGATGCTGCTGAAACAATTGTGTTTGTAATTATTGATAATGCATTAGCAGGCTACATTGCTTTATCAGACGAAATACGCCCTGAATCTGCAGAAGCGATTCAGGAATTAAAAAAGAATCACATCAAGTCTATCCTGCTTACCGGCGATAATAAAAATGTTGCAGCAACGGTAAGCAACACTTTGGGCATGGATAGCTTTATTGCAGAAGTATTGCCGCATCAAAAATTAGAGAAGATAAAAGACCTGCAAAGCAATGGCGAATTCGTTGCCATGACTGGCGATGGCGTAAATGATGCACCTGCATTGGCCCAGGCTGACATTGGTATTGCGGTTGGAAGCGGAAGCGACATCGCAGCAGAAACAGCCGGAATTATATTGGTGAACAGCAATCCAAAAGACATTGTAAACCTCATTTTATTTGGCAAAGCAACTTATCGCAAAATGGTGCAAAATTTAATGTGGGCAACAGGTTACAACGTAATTGCGCTTCCTTTGGCAGCAGGAGTTTTGTATAACCAGGGAATAATATTAAGTCCAGCAGCAGGAGCGGCCCTCATGAGCGTTAGTACCATTGTGGTAGCGATAAACGCAAGTATGCTGAAAATTAAACGATAGCATTTAATAATGATTATCTAAAAGCAAAAAGCATATAATTTTGTTCTCTCAATCAAAATATTAATTAGGAAAATAGTTTAGTAGTTATGAATCATATTGACATTCATCCTTCTTCTATTGCCATAAGAACAACATTATATGGTATTGCAATAAGTGTAGTGCTGATTTTTGTAAAGGGAATTTCCGGTTATTTAGGTCATTCTTATGCATTAATTGCTGATGCAACAGAGTCAGGCGCCGATATTTTAAGTTCTGGATTATTATGGATTGGATTACGGATAGCACTAAAAGAACCCGACGAAGAACATCCTTATGGGCATGGAAAGGCAGAGCCATTAGCAGCTATTGCAGTTTCTCTTTTTTTAATAGTAGCAGCCACATGGATCGCTTATCATTCAATAAATTTTATAAACACACCCCACACATTACCGAAAGGCTTTACCTTATGGATACTCCTGATTGTCATTGGCATTAAAGAGACGATGTTTCGTTATGTTTTAAGTGTTGGTAATAAAATAAACAGCCAGGCAGTAAAAGCAGATGCGCATCATCACCGGAGTGATGCCATCACATCCGTAGCAGCTTTTATTGGAATTTCTATTGCCTTAATTGGCGGCAAAGGTTACGAAGGTGCAGATGATTGGGCGGCACTTGTTGCATCTGCACTAATTTTTTATAATGCTATTGTAATACTAAGACCGGCATTATCAGAAATTATGGATAAAGCTCCTTCTAATGAAATCGTTGAGAAGGTAAAAGAAATAGCAGGAGTTGTTCCTACGGTAAAAGGCATAGAAAAATGTTATGTAAGAAAAATGGGCTTTGACTATTATGTGGACATCCATATTGAAGTAGATGGCCAGCTAAGTGTTACAGAAGGCCATCGTATTGCCCATTTGGTAAAAGATGCTCTTCTTGAAAGTAAATTAAGAGTTAT
>JAHEZB010000012.1 GCA_023251285.1 Chitinophagaceae bacterium
GTAAGGATTTTTATTTGCAGCTTTATTAATGTAAAAAAGCCTCTCAATTTTGTCAGTAAATGAATACAAAAGGGAAATTTCCCATTTCTTTTCAGAAAATATTGTCAACTATATCAGGATAATGGCGAGTGGAAATAGTAGATTTACTGAATCTATACGCCCCAGAACGCCTCCAGAAGTCAATCTTTTTGTTTTTAAAGATTTCCCTTCCAGTTTCCCGGATCCTGGCGCCAGTTTAACAACACATTCTGTTCTGATTCTGAAATAGATTTTTGCTCAATCGCAAGCGCAATTAAGGAATCGTAATCTGTGAGGGATTTTAAAGGAATCTGATACTTTTCAAATGCATTTTTTGCCTCGGGGAATCCATAATTAAATATAGAAACCATTCCTTGAACTTCCAAACCGGCATTTTTCAAAACATCAACAACCTGCAAGCTGCTCTTTCCGGTTGATATCAAATCTTCGACAACCACTACCCTTTTTCCGGGTTCATAAAAGCCTTCAATTTGATTGCCGAGCCCATGTTCTTTTGGTTTTGGCCTTACATATATATAAGGCAGTTTCAACTGATCAGCAGCCATCGCGCCCCATGGAATCCCGGCAGTTGCAACACCAGCAATCATATCGGCATTTTCAAAAGCCTGGAAAATAATGTTGCACATTTCTGATTTAATAAAATCACGGACAAAAGGAAACGAAAGGATTTTTCTGTTATCACAATAGATGGGGCTTTTCCAGCCGCTTGCCCAGGTGAAAGGATGTTCAATATTTAATTTTATTGCATTAATTTGTAACAGCTTTTCAGCAATCGCTTTTTTATCAGTCATGCTGCGAAGATAATAAACACGTATGAGCTACATTACAATTTACTTTGATGATAAACCGGTTTTTTTATGCGATGAAATCACATCGGAAATTGAAGAATACCGTCATCATCCTGATACTGTTTTTATTGATGAAATGTCGACGGCAGCGATCAATTCCTTGCTGCATGAAATCAATAAACCGCAGTTTCATGCAGGAATTATTTTGGGAGATAATTTCGACAAATTGAAAGCTGATTTTTTTAAACATTTTCATTTAATAGAAGCCGCAGGAGGCCTGGTAAAAAATGAGAATGATGAAATTTTAATGATGTTTCGTCGTGGCAAATGGGACTTGCCGAAAGGGAAATTAGACGAAGGTGAAACGATAGAAGCATGTGCGAAAAGAGAAGTAGAAGAAGAAACGGGATTGAAAAAATTGAAGATTATCAAGCCAATTGCTATTACTTATCACACTTATGTTCAGTTTGGAAAGCATAATTTAAAAGAATCGCATTGGTACGAAATGAAAGCGGCAGGAAATGAAAAATTAATTCCCCAAACAGAAGAAGATATCACAGAAATTATTTGGGTAAAAAAGGAAGATTTGGAACAGTATTATTCAAATACTTTTCCAACAATTATTCAGGTATTAAAATTTACGGATGATAACTTGGAATAGTTAATAGCAGAAAATAAGAATTTGCCTTATTTCTTGCTCTACTGTCTTTCTGCCTGCTAGTTTCTATTTGCTACTTTCTACTTCGACAAAATAACAAACTCCAAATATTCCATTTTTTTGAAATAATATTCTTCCTCAAAACCGGCACTTAAAAACATTTCCTGGTGCAATGGATTTACATAAACGACATAAATTTTTCGTTCATTTTTTTTCAGTGAAGCAAGAATATTTTTCACCACCTGCAGCATCACTACTTCGTCAAAAGGATTGAAGAAAAAGAAAACCGTATCATCATTTTTTATCAAATAATTCACCGCGTCACCACAAATAATTTCAAAATCTACAGAAGGAAAACGTGGCTTTATTTTTTCAATGTTTATTTCTGCTTCATTGCATAATGATTGGGAAAAATCAATACCCGTTATTTTTTTAAAACCATAATAAGCAGCCACAACCATAATTCTCCCTTTACCCGAACCGTAGTCAACCAGATGCAAATTCGCCCTTTCATTTTTAAGGAAATCAAACGCATGTTCGATCAAAAAATAATTTGTTGCCTGGTAAATAGAAGCGTGTTTGAGATTCCCGCTTTTTATTTTTTGATCTTGGAGTCTATCAACTTTTACGGTATGAAGCTGGTATTTTTTTTCACCTTTTATTTCATGATAAACTGTGAAAGCAGCAAGTCGGACGTTCCAGTTTCTCGCAATAAAATAAAAATATTTCAGGTAATAAAGCGATTTCATTGAAGGAATAAATTATGCAGTATTGCACGCTGAAAGCCGGATGTCTATTACCTTTAATTGGATATTCTTTTCACCGTTCCATTCATTTTCATCGAGCGTATATACCATGTCTATTGGCTGATTCATCTGCATCAAAGGAAATTTTTCAGCCATATTAAAACCTATTCCCGTCATGGTCACATTTTCATTTTTTACGACAAAACGAACGTGTTGTTCTTTTACAACTCTGGACCAGGAAGTGCTGGTAACATTTCTTGTAATGAAAACAGGACGCATATTTTCAGGGCCATATGGCTCCATTTGCTCAACGATTTTGTAAAAGATCTGATTGATATGTTTGAAAGTAATTTCTGCATTAATAATTAATTCCGGAACCAATAAATAAGGATCGATACTTAAAGAAACCACTTCTTCAAATTTTTTACTAAATGCATCAACATTTTCAGGATGCATCGACATTCCTGCTGCAGCAAAATGTCCACCGTAACCAATCAGGTGTTCGCGACATGCATGAATGGCTTCATATAAATTAAATCCCGGAACGCTGCGCGCACTTCCGCCCACTATTTTTTCTCCCAATGTGAGAACAACGGTTGGACGATAATACGTTTCTATCAACCTGCTGGCAACGATTCCCACAACACCTTTATGCCAATGAGATTGAAAAACAACCGTTGTTTTTCGCGATGCCATTTCCGCGTTGTTTGCAATCATCGATAACGCTTCTTCAGTGATGCTTGAATCGGCATCTTTTCTGTCGGTGTTATCGCTGTGCAGCATCTCTGCAAACGCCATTGCTTTTTCGCAATCATCTTCAATAAACATACGCACTGCTTTGGTTGCGTCATCCATTCTGCCTGCCGCATTTACGCGTGGGGCGATAATAAAAACAACATTATTTATCGAAAAATGGTTTTCAATTTTACTCAGTTTGATAAGCGCTTTTATGCCGGCACAGGGCGATGAATTCAATCTTTGTAATCCATAAAAAGCAAGGACACGGTTCTCACCTGTTATCGGTACAATGTCAGCGCCAATCGCTGTTACAACCAAATCAAGGTAACATAAATATTCATTTTCGTGCAAGCCTAACGTTTGTGACAGCGCCATCACTAATTTAAAACCGACGCCACATCCGCATAGTTCTTTAAAAGGATAATTACAATCTTTTTGCTTGGGATTTAAAATAGCAGTTGCGGGTGGTAATTCATCATCGGGAAGATGGTGATCGCACACAATAAAATCAAGTCCTATTGTACGGGCATACTGTATGAGTTCAATAGATTTGATGCCGCAATCAAGAGAAATAATTAAGTCAAAGTCATTTTCTTTGGCAAAATCGATTCCACGCTTGCTTACGCCATAACCTTCGCGATAGCGATGAGGAATATAAAAATCAAGATTTTCTTCTTTGTAAATCTTTTTTAGGAAACGATACATCGTAGCAACCGAGGTGGTTCCATCCACATCATAATCGCCAAAAACCAGAATTTTCTGATTGTTATTTATGGCAAATAAAATTCTCTTAACTGCTTTTTCCATGTCCTTCATCAAAAAAGGATCATGAAGTTGCGAAAGCTGCGGCCGGAAATAATCTTTTGCTTTTTGAAAAGTATCAATTCCGCGTTGAACAAGAATATGGCATAGCGGCAAACTGATGGACAAAGCCTTCTGCAACGCCTGCGCTTTTGCCTTATCTGTTTCCAGTATTTTCCATCTTTTTTCCATCATTCTTAATTGGCTGATATGCTAATTCGCTGACTTGTCGATTGGAACGTTGTCATGAATAATTTTAAAATTGAAATTTACAGCAAACCTACAAATAACCTGATTTTAGATTTCCACATTTGTATAAGCAGCTTTTTGCAACGGATTAAAATCCGTTGTTACAAAATGCATCGTTCCTACGGAACTCGCAATTTGTCGTTTCACATTTTCTGATTTTAAGAATTAATACTTTCTATCTGTCGTATATCTCACCAATTCCTCCAGTCCCTTTCTGATATCACTTTCAGGAAATTCAAATAAAATTTTCAAAGCTTCGTCACGATATTCGATCATTTTCTGATTTGCATAAGTAATACCGCCTGCTTCTACCACTTTTTGTAGAACATATTTTATTTTGGCCGTATCCTTATTCTCATTTTTAATGATATAAATAATTTTGCGTTTCTCTGCAGCACTGATGTTATTGAGTGTATATATTAGAGGTAAGGTCAGTTTTTTTTCTTTCAGATCATTTCCCGTTGGCTTGCCTACATCGTCAGTACCATAATCAAATAAATCATCTTTTATCTGGAAAGCAATCCCGGTTTTTTCACCAAAAAGTTTCATCTTTTGGGTGAGTTCTTCATTATTACTGGTGCTCCACGCTCCTACTGCACAGGCGGATGAAAGTAACGACGCCGTTTTACTTCGGATTATTTCAAAATAAATATCTTCTTTTAAATTCAGCTTCCTTGCTTTTTCAATTTGCAACAATTCCCCTTCACTCATTTGTTTTACCGCATCTGAAAGAATATCCAGGTGTTTAAAATCTCCGGCACCCGTTGAAAGTAACAATCCCTTGGAGAGCAAATAATCTCCTACCAGAACTGCGATTTTATTTTTCCATAATGCATTGATGGACAAGAAGCCACGTCGTTCCAGCGATTCATCCACTACATCATCGTGAACCAGTGTGGCGGTATGTAACAATTCGACCAATGCCGCAGCTCTGTACGTTGATTCATTAACTGTGCCGTGAAGTTTGGCGCTTAAAAAAACAAACATTGGCCTGAGTTGTTTGCCTTTTCTTTTGATAATATATTTCATTATCCGGTCGAGCAACGGCGTCTGGCTCTTCACAGATTGAGCAAATTTCTGTTCGAATGTTGCCAATTCGTTGGCAATAAGATTTTTTGAAAATTCCATTATTTTTCAGGAAAAAGGGCAATATAAGACAGAAAGTGAAAAATAAATGATTATGCATAAAAAAGCAAAAAGAAGTGAACAAAAATTTCTCATTGATATATCTGAAGAAGCCTTCGCAAAATTGGAAAGTTTTAAAAAATTAACAATACAGATTTTAAAAAATATAAAATATATAAAGGTCTCAAGCTTTTACCATTCAATAAAAAAAATTTGGTTAATGACTTTCCTTTGATACTTTTGCAGCCAAATAAAACGTTATTTAAGAAATCATTAATCAGAATATTATGAGAAACAAAAAATTTACATCATTACTAATTGGCATTTTCTCGCTTATGTCCGTTGGTGCAATTGCTCAGGATACAGGTGTTTATAATATTTATGACTCCAGTGTTGTTCCATCAAAAGGAAGAGCGCAACAAAACGAGTTCATGAATAATACTTATGATTTTCCTGCAAAACCAAGAAACCAAACAGAAATTGGTATCTCCGGTGGTTTGTTTTCAGTCAGCGGTGATGTATCTTCAAAATTACCAACATTTGGCGGCGCTATCCATGTTCGGAAAGCTCTTGGATACCTTTTCTCTTTAAGATTACAATATTTATATGGTGAGGCTAAAGGGCTAAACTGGAAGCCTTCCTATGGTTATTCCAATAATCCGGTATGGACCAATGCCGGTTACTCTGCCGCCAACCACGATCCGGTGTATTATAATTATAAAACAACCGTTAACGATTTGTCTTTGCAAGGAATTTTCACTTTAAACAATGTTCGTTTCCACAAACAAAAGAGCGGTATGGTTTTGTATGGAGGTATTGGTATCGGTGCTACTGTTTATAATACACAGGTTCAGGTTCCGCAGGGACCTAATGGCTTTAGCTCGATCCAGGCTACTGCAGATCAATATCACGACAGGAAAAAGACGCGTGATGCATTAAAATCATTATTAAAAAATGTGCCGTATACACAGGCTCAAAATGAATTAAGTACCAAACCTAAATTAGGAAATCACCCTTTACGTCCTTCAGGAACTGTCTTAGCAGGAATTGCTTTTAAATTAAGCAACCGCGTCAATCTTGCTATTGAAGACAGGTTTACTTTTGTAAAAGATGATTTGTTAGATGGACAGGAATGGCAGGAACATCCATTTTTAGATCCTGCTCAGACACGTGATTTTGACAGTTATAATTATTTTTCTGTTGGTTTAAACTTTAATGTTGGCTCCAAAGCGGTTGAACCTCTTTGGTGGGTTAATCCGCTGGATTATGCTTACAGCGAGATCAACAATCCTAAACACATGAAGTTGCCTACTCCTGTATTGCCGGATGCTGATGGTGATGGCGTAACAGATCAATTCGATAAAGAACCAAATACTCCGGCCGGATGCCCTGTTGATTCTCATGGTGTTTCAAGAGATACAGATGGTGACGGCGTTCCTGATTGTAAAGATAAAGAGTTGATCACTCCTACTTATTGTCAGCCGGTTGATGCTGATGGCGTGGGTAAATGTCCTGATCCTGAATGCTGCAAAAATATGGTAGCTCAAAATGCAAATAGCTGCAACATAGCGGATCTTCCAAGCATCTCTTTCAGAAACAGGAGCAACAACCTCAGCAGCGATGCAAAAGCAATGCTGGCAACTGTCGCTTCTAAATTGAAAAGTAGTCCTTCATGCTCAATCGTCATTACAGGTTATCCTGCAGCTTCAAAAGCTTCACAAGCTCTTTGCAATAAGAGAGCCGAGGTTATCAAAACTTACCTTACTGAAAAAGAAGGAATCAGCGCTGATCGCCTTACTATTACATGCGAAGTAGGCAGTGGCGATGTAAACACAGTGGATTTAAAATCAAAATAAATCATACTTCTTGCTCAATGATAAAACCCTTTCCATTAATTTGGAAAGGGTTTTTTATAATCCAATTATCAAAATATTAACTAACCCAATTTTGTTGCCATTTATTTTACATTCATTTTTGTTTAAATTCACTTAATTTTGCGGCTCTTTATGAAGTTAGCTTTTGTTTTATTGATCGTACCATTTCTCATGCTTGCCGGGTGCAGCAACCAGTTTACCAAGGTTATGAAAAGCACAGATTATGAGTACAAACTGAAGAAAGCCGACGAGTATTATGTAAATAAAAAGTACCGTTACGCCGAGCAGTTATACCAGGAATTATTTCCGGTATTTAAAGGTTCCGATAAGTTTGAAGAATTGTATTATAAATATGCATACTGCTCTTACTACCAAAAAAATTACCTGGACGCAGAGAATCTTTTCAAAGGATTTTTGGGCGTTTTTCCAAACAGCAGCAGGGCCGAAGAAATAGCTTATATGCATGCGCTCACTTTTTATAAACAATCGCCGAATGTAGAATTGGATCAAACGAATACAACCAAGGCAATTGGAATGATGCAGGGATTTATCAACAACTATCCCAATTCAAAAAGAGTAGCAGATGCGAATGAAATCATTGCAAAATGCCGTGCAAAACTGGAAGAAAAGGACTATCTGGCAGCAAAATTATATTACAACTTACAAATGTATCAGGCAGCAGGAATTGCATTCACCAATCTTTTAAATTCATATCCTGAATCTCCAAAAGGTGAAGAGTATATGCTGATGGCTGTCAAATCCTTTTATGATTTTGCCCGATTAAGCGTTCCGGATAAGCAGCAGGAAAGATATGCGAAAGTAAACGAGGAATATCTTGATTTTAAAGATCGTTATCCTGAAAGTAAATTACTTGCAGAAGCAGAGGATTATAAAAACTTAAGTCAAAACAATATTAAAAAAATACAAAATGAGCAAATTAAGACGCCAACAGAACACTAACACCAGCAATGTTGTTGAAACTCAAAACCTGATTGATGTCAAAAACAAAACAGGAAATTTGTATGAATCAATCAACGTCATTGCTAAAAGAGCAAACCAGATAAATATTTCTATTAAAGAAGAACTTCATAATAAACTGGAAGAATTTGCCAGCCATACCGATAGCCTGGAAGAAATTCATGAAAATAAAGAGCAGATTGAAATTTCACGTGCTTATGAAAGGATTCCGAATCCTGCTTTACTTGCTACCGCAGAATTTATGGAAGATAAAGTGTATTACCGTAAGAACGAAGACAATCTTTTTGATTAAAACATTAATAGTTGGTTTTCTATAAGAAATATTAATTTTAATGGCGGTTCATTCCGCCATTTTTATTTTAAAGTATCTTGCTGATAAATAACTTTATGCCGCTTCAGGGGAAAAAAATTTTACTTTGCGTTACCGGAAGTATTGCCGTTTATAAATCGGCTCTATTTGTTCGTTTACTCGTAAAATCGGGCGCTGAAGTAAAAGTAATTATGACCAAAGGAGCGCAGGATTTTGTAACACCACTCACCTTTGCAACGCTTTCAAAAAACAAAACTTTCACCGATTTATTTCATGAAGGAAGCTGGGAAAATCATGTCATGCTCGCGCGTTGGGCTGATGCCATGCTGATAGCGCCTGCTTCCTGCAATACGATTGCAAAAATGGCTCACGGACTATGTGATAATCTTTTACTGGCCGTTTATTTATCATCAAAATGCCCTGTTTTAATTGCCCCTGCAATGGATGAAGATATGTGGCATAATCCCGCCACTAAAAAAAATATTCAAATACTAAAGCAAAATGGCAATGAATTTTTACCGGTAAATAAAGGCGAACTGGCAAGCGGCCTTCATGGTGAAGGAAGAATGGCAGAGCCGGAAGAAATGCTCAGCTATCTTGAAGGTTTTTTTGCAAGAGAAAAAAGACTTACAGGCAAAAAAGCACTGGTAACGGCTGGGCCGACTTATGAAGCTTTGGATCCTGTTCGTTTTATAGGCAATCATTCCAGTGGCAAAATGGGTGTGGCCATTGCAGAAGAATTATTAAAGAATGGTGCAGAAGTACATTTAATTTTAGGTCCCTCTTCCATTGACGTCGACAAAAAGATAAAAACCAAAAAAGTGACTTCAGGGCAAGAAATGTATGAAGCAACGATGGATGATTTCAAATCTTATGATATCATTGTAATGGCCGCCGCGGTTGCAGATTATGCTCCAAAAAATAAAAGTCAGCAGAAAATAAAAAAAGAATGCCATGGCTTTTCTCTTGAATTGATAAAAACAAAAGACATCCTTTTTGAAGCAGGAAAAATAAAATCCGATGCCCAAACATTGGTTGGTTTTGCGCTGGAAACAGAAAACGAAAGAGAGAATGCCATTAAAAAATTATCAAAAAAGAATGCAGATTTGATAGTGCTCAATTCATTGAATGATGAAGGAGCCGGCTTTGGAGGCGATACTAACAAAATCACTATTTTTGACAAGAACAAAAAAGAATATAATTTTCCCGCTAAGACAAAAAAAGAAGTAGCGTCAGACATCATAAATACCATCATCCAATATAGAAATGAATAAGATCTTCCTGTTTTTTTTATTGATATTTTTTAGTTCCGTAAGTCACGCTCAGGAACTGCGTGCAAGAGTAAGCGTTTTGAGCAACCGGGTAGCAAATAATGTAGATAAAAAAGCGTTTCAAACTTTAGAGACCGCGCTCAATAATTTTGTAAATAATACAAAATGGACGACGGATAATTTTAGCACAAATGAAAAAATTGATTGCAGCTTTTTATTAAACCTCGAATCCGGAGGCGATCCAAATGTTTATAAAGCAACACTGACTATTCAATCCGGCAGGCCTGTTTTTAATTCCTCTTACGTTTCTCCCATGATCAATTACCAGGATAATGATGTGGTTTTTAAATATGTTGAATTTCAACAGTTGGAATTTAACGATACCCGCGTTTCGGGAACTGATCCACTGGTATCAAATCTCACTGCTGTTTTCGCATATTGGATTGATATGATCCTTGGCTTTGATTACGATTCATTTTCCATGAGAGGTGGCAATGTGTATTTTCAAAAGGCACAGAATATTGTGAACAATGCGCCTGAGGGCCGCAATATTTCAGGATGGAAAGCATTCGATGGAACCCGCAACAGATACTGGCTTGCAGAGAATTTGCTGAACGCAAAGTACAGCCTTTTTCATGAGGCAATCTACGATTATTACCGCTTGGGAATGGATAAATTATATGACCAGGAAGCAGTGGGCAGAACGGCGATCTTAAATGTGCTCAGTCTGCTGAATACTTTCAATACTGAAAACACCGCCACAATGATTCTTCCCTTTTTTTTCCAGGCAAAAACCCAGGAACTAATCCAGATTTTTTCAAAAGCAAGCCCACAGGATAAGGCAAAAGCGCTTGACTTTTTAAAACGGCTGGATCCAACATCATCGAATAAATATGAGGCAGCATTAAAATGATGAAAAAGTTTTTCTATCTCATTTTCTTAACGATGTTTTTTTCGTGTGGAAAAAGCAAAATTCCTCCATCCACTGTTATCCAACCAAAAGAGATGCAAAGTATTTTGTGGGATGTGATGAGAGCAGAAACACTTGCTTCAGAAATCGGACACAAAGATTCGTCCGTAGATGTAGCTATTGAAACAAAAGCTTTATCGCAAAAAGTGTTTGTTATTCACAAAACGGATTCAGCAAGTTTTAATAAAAGTTATAACTGGTATCTGAAACATCCGGACGTATTAAAGATTATCTTTGATAGTCTTTACATTCAAAAAGAAAGAGAAAACAATTTAGAGTCAAGGAAGAAACATGTGCCGGTGAGTATGATAAAATAATTTACATGAATAAAGTTTTTAAAAATGCTGGTGAAGCCATTCATGATATTGGCAATGGAAGTATCATCATGCTTGGTGGTTTCGGCTTGTGTGGCATTCCTGAAAATTGCATCGCGGCTTTGGTGAAAAAAGAAGTGAAAGACTTGACATGCATCTCAAACAATGCCGGTGTTGATGATTTTGGAATCGGATTGTTATTAAAAAAGAAACAATTAAAAAAAATGGTTGCTTCCTATGTAGGCGAAAACGCTGAATTTGAACGGCAATTATTGACTGGCGAACTGGAAGTTGAATTAATTCCGCAGGGAACACTTGCTACAAGATGCATGGCTTCGGGTTATGGAATGCCGGCGATCTTTACCCCAGCGGGAGTTGGAACCGAAGTAGCAGAAGGGAAAGAATCGCGGATGTTTAATGGCAAAGAATATTTAATGGAATATGCGTTTGAGTCTGACTTCGCTTTGGTAAAAGCATGGAAAGGCGATACCGCGGGTAATTTAATTTACAAAGAAACTGCCCGTAATTTTAATCCCTTAATGGCAATGGCGGGAAAAGTAACCATAGCAGAAGTGGAGGAATTGGTAGAAGCAGGACAACTAAATCCAAACGAAATTCATACGCCGGGCATTTATGTTCATCGCATCTTTAAAGGAAGCGTTTATGAAAAAAGGATAGAACAGAGAACAGTGCGGGACTAGCAAATTGGAAGATTAGTAAATGTAAAAACGCCTTCCGATTTTCACATCTTCACATGTTCACATTTTCACATGTTCACATTTTCACATCTTCACATTTTCACATCTTCACATTTTCACATTTTCACATTTTCACATTAATCATGTTAGACAAAAATCAAATAGCACAACGGATAGCAAAGGAATTAAAAGATGGCTATTATGTAAATCTCGGGATTGGCATTCCAACATTGGTCGCGAATTTCATTCCTGAAGGCATTACTGTTACCCTTCAGTCAGAAAATGGATTGCTGGGAATGGGGCCGTTTCCCTTGGCAGGAGAAGAAGACCCTGACCTCATCAACGCCGGTAAACAAACCATTACTACCCTACCCGGCTCTGCCTTTTTTGACAGCGCCATGAGCTTTGGAATGATCCGTGCGGGCAAAGTGGACTTGACGGTGCTTGGTGCGATGGAAGTAAGTGAAAATGGTGATATTGCCAGTTGGAAGATACCCGGAAAAATGGTAAAAGGCATGGGCGGCGCAATGGACCTGGTTGCCAGTGCAAAAAATATTACAGTGGCAATGATGCACACGAATCCAAAAGGAGAATCGAAATTATTAAAGAAATGCAATCTGCCGCTAACGGGAATTAAATGTGTAAAAAAAATTGTAACTAACCTTGCGGTTATTGAAGTTACTGAAAATGGTTTTCATTTACTTGAAAGAGCGCCGGGTGTAAGTGTAGAAGAAATCCAAAATAAAACAGAAGGGAATCTCATCATTGAAGGAGAAATTCCTGAGATGAACTTATAAAATAAAACAGGAATTAGAACTATTTGTTTGTTTACTGAAACACCTCAACTAATCGGAGTTTAATGCCTTTAAAATCTTTTCCTGGGTCCTTTTCAATTCTTCGTTTGAAGGAGACAATTTTTTCCTGGTAAAATTGATGTCATCCATAGTATCTAGCGGAATCAAATGCAGATGCGCATGAGGAACCTCAAGGCCAACCACACTTAATCCGCAACGCTGACACGGAAATGATTTTTCTATCGCTGTAGCAATCGGTTTGGCAAATAATAATACTTCTGACAGATAATCTTGCGGCATATCCAGGAACTTATCCACTTCTATTTTTGGAATCACCAAAGTATGGCCTTCAACCAAAGGATTTATATCGAGAAAGGCATAAAACTTTTCATTTTCTGCAATCTTAAAAGAAGGAATTTCACCTTTAATTATTTTGCTAAATAGGGTCATTATTTTCCACTTGAATATTGAATATTGAAAATTGCTTATTGAAACTTGATTACTGAAAATTAATCCTTCAAAACTCAACCGCCAACCCTTATGCAGTTATCTTCTCCACTTTGAATTTAATCATTCCTGCCGGCACTTTTATTTCTGCAATATCACCTACTGCTTTTCCAAGCAATCCATTTCCAATAGGTGATGCAGCCGAGATCTTTTGCTCTTTAAGATTTGCTTCTTTCTCAGAAACAATCTGGTAGGTAACCTGTTTTTTAGTAGCCAGGTTGGTCAAAGTAACTTTTGTAAGAATAGAAACTTTGCTGGTATCAATCGTACTTTCATCTACAATCCTTGCAGTGGCAATCACGGTTTCCAGTTGTTTTATTTTAGCCTCAAGCAATCCTTGTGCCTCCTTGGCAGCATCATATTCCGCATTTTCTTTTAAATCGCCTTTTTCACGTGCTTCTGCAATTGCCCTTGATGCCGCTGGCCTATCCACACCTTTCATGTGTTGCAGTTCGGCCTGCATTTGGTCAAATGTTTCTTTTGTAACATAATTTACCTGGCTCATAACCTCATTATTTATTTTGTTATACCTTTTACAGAATAAAGAAAAAAAATACAACGCCCCATCTAAGACGTTGTATGAATACAAATATAAGAAGATTGAAAATTATTTCAAGCCTAATTTTTCTAAAAGAATTTTTGCCATTTTATATAATGCTTCATGCGAATAACCCGCAATATGGGGTGTCAGAATTACGTTTGGTTGAGTCACCAGCCAGTTTAATTGTTGGTTTTCTTCTTTGTTATAAGTTTCCAATCTTTCATTCTCCATCACATCCAATCCTGCGCCGGCAATCTTTTTATTTTTCAATGCAGCGATCAAAGCTGCAGTATCCGTTACTTTGCCTCGACAGGTTGAAATAAAAAATGGCGCCCGGTCAAGAGAATTAAAGAAACGTTCGTTCGCCATATGTCTTGTTTCTTCAGTTAGTGGCACATGCAAAGTGATCACATCAGAATAGCGGCAAACCTGTTCAAAATTGGCTTCTTTAATATATCCGCCGCCGAAATCATACTTGTATTTGTCATATGCAAGAACCGTTACATTAAAAGATGACAACAGTCTCGCAACCGCCGAACCGGTATTTCCATAACCGATAATTCCAACTGTTTTCCCTTCCAGTTCTATCCCGCGGTTCGCGTCGCGGATCCATTTTCTATCTTTAATTTCTTCAAAGCTCGAAGAGATTTTATTCGTCAGGTTTAATATCAATCCCAGTGTATGCTCCGCTACCGCATTGCGGTTTCCTTCAGGGCTGCTCACGCAACGGATGCCTTTTGATTCCGCATAGGCCACATCAATTAATTCCATTCCGCTGCCGAGTCTGCCAATCCATTTTAAACGAATGGCTTTATCTATCAACGGCTTATCTATTGGCATCCTGGTCGTCACAATTAATCCCTCTGCCTGACTGATAATGCCACTCAATTCTTCATAATTGATTTTTTCGGCAAAAAGAACTGAGTAGCCTTTGTGCTGCAAGGTGTCCGTTAAATAATTATGTGCCTTTGATGTTATAATTACCTGCTTGTTCAATTTTATTTGCTTTTATTCCTGTTTCTCATTGATCTTCCTGAATTTATCTTACACTTCCATTACCGATCGCTAACCGCAAACTCGTATTATTTGTTTGTTTATTGAAGAATTGTGTTCTTAATTGAACATTGAATCTTGCATATTTTCCCATGCGAATATTGAGCCTTGAACATTGAATATTGCTTATTTTGTTTCATTTCAACCTTCAACCTTAAACCTTCTAAACAATCGCAATCATACTAATTTCCACATTCACATCTTTCGGCAGGGTTTTCACAGCTACCGTTTCCCGTGCAGGAAAATCCTTATCAAAATACTTTCCATATTCTGTATTTACTTCCGCAAAAAAACTCATTTCTTTTAAAAAAATAGTTGTTTTAACTACATGCCCGAAATCCATTCCGGCTTCTTCCAATAATGCTTTTAAATTTTCCATTACCTGTGCAGTTTCTTCAGTAATATTTGCGTTTTTAAGATCCGATGTTCCCGGGATTAACGCTACTTGTCCTGATAAAAATAAAAATCCTCCTGCTTTTACTGCCTGGCTGTATGGACCAATTGGTGCGGGAGCTTTTGTTGTGTTGATAATTGCTTTATCCATGTTTAAGTTTTTTTAAAAGGCATTAAAGTTGCAAAACTTTCCATCAACTAACAAACCTATTTTTGCAAAAAAATAAAGCATGAAGATTTTTGTATATGGAAATGAAGAACAACAAAACGAAATTGTATCCAATTTTCCGGCGGCTGATTTTATCTTCAGTTTCAAAAACAGACTTCCCGAAAGTGAC
>JAHEZB010000376.1 GCA_023251285.1 Chitinophagaceae bacterium
TAGATTTGAGTTATTAAATCTTGTTGATTTGGTACAGACACCCGCATGTGTATGTGAGCAGGCCGCCAGGATGATTCATCATTAGGGTCGGCTTTGTATGGAACTGGTAAAATAGATTTAAACTCATATTCTCCATCGGCTTTGGTTTTTTGTCCGCCCCTATATTTGTATTGGTCCGAAGTATTATCATAAACTTCATTTTCATCACAATGCCAGATTTCAACTAACGCATTAGCGATGGGAGTTTTACCGTCCTCTTTAAAAATCTTTCCTTTTAAAACAATCGGTGTCCCATTTGAATTGAGGACCCTGAGATTGGTTCGCATTGGCGCCCCTGGTCTGTAAAAAGGACCAAGTATATCAGTTGTGGTTGGTGTGTTGCCTTCAAAGATTTTACCGTTCCAGTTTAAACTTCCAAAAGCACTAATGCTGATAACTGTCAGCGTTGAATTTTTAATAAATGACCTGCGTTGCATTATTATTGAATTTATTGTTTAACGTTAATTGTCGCCAAATAAAAAAGAAATACCAGTTTGTGATATCCGGTTATGAATTATAAAAACGAAGACGGAAGGGTCTAAAAAGTGCTTTTAATCAGGATAAAGCTTTTGATAGGTCAGGAGACTTTATTAGGGTCAATCAAAACTAAATAAAGAAAATTATGAATAAAAATATATTTCGCAGGTATTCTTAGAATCGATTGAACAAAGTTGCATCCCTGATCCTTAGTATAATAATCTAATAACAGCCGGGAGGAATTCAATTAAAAGTGATAAAGGAACGCTCACGCACATCTGGAGACCTGCGCCAGCGGGAAATCCAATAGCTTGCAAGAAATTATTTGGAGAAAACATTACGCTGATATTACCAGCAAAATTTACAATGAGAAATATTAAAACGCTCACACTCATTTTTGTTTTTGTTACCGGCTCTTTTATTGTAAAAGCACAGCAAACTGATTCCATCACTCAAAAGCTGGATGAGTATTTAAATTTGGCGAATAAGCTCCATAAGTTCAATGGATCAGCATTAATTTCTCAGCACGGAACTATTCTTTTGCAAAGAAGTTATGGATATAAAAATTTCGGGCGGCATGTTCCCGATGATGATAATACCATCTACCAGGTCGGTTCGATAACCAAACAATTTACAGCAACCGTTATTTTGAAATTGCAGGAAGAAGGAAAGCTTTCTGTTAGGGATAAGCTGAGCAAATATTTTCCTGAATTCCAATATGCCGATGGCATTACACTTGAAAACCTGCTGACACACACGTCGGGCATTTATAATTATACTAATGATATTGACGCCGGCGATTCGGATATAGTTTGCAATCCCATCAAAAAAACACAGGTCACTGATATCGTTTTCAAACATAAACCGGCTTTTAAACCCGGAACACAATTTCAATACAGTAATTCCAATTATTATTTACTGGGATTAATTATTGAAAACGTTTCCGGTGAGTCTTATGAACAGAATGTTCGTGATCTTATTTTCTCACCGCTACAAATGAATCATTCGTTATTCGATTTCAAACATTCAGCAGATACCAATATTGCGACGGGCTATAAAATAATTAATGATACCAGCGATGTTGAAGCCTCAGCGTGGCGCTGGGATTCAACAGTAAGTTATGCAGCAGGCGGGATTTTCAGCACAACCAGCGATATGTACAAATGGTCGAAGGCAATTGCTAATAAAGAAATTCTTTCTCCTGATTCATGGGAAGCTGCACTTACGCCACATTTGCAGGATTACGCGTATGGCTTTTTTATCGATTCACTGTATGGCCATAAAGCGATTATACATGGCGGCGGCATTCCCGGATTTACCGCTTACTTATGTTATTATCCGGATGAAGATGTAACGATTATTTTATTGAACAATCAAGGCTGGTTTAACGAAGCATTGGATCATATAAACGCCGGCGTTTCTGCAATTATTTTTGATAAACCGTATGAACTATTTCACAAACTGGCTTTTATAAAACTTCCGGAAGATGTGTTGAAAAAATATACCGGGCGATATGATTCATGTATATCTCACGCTGGAAAATGGCACACTTCAAATGGAAGCGCCGCAAGGCGGCTTACCAAAATCTCCTTTATTTGCGCAGGATGAAAGTAATTTCTATTTAAAAATTATTGATGCAAGAATTGAATTTGTAAAAGATGCATCTGGAAATATTTCTGAATTGATTGCCCATTATAACGGCAAGAACGAAGTCTGTAAAAAAGTAAAATAACTATTTTGTTTCGTTTACTGGTCACTGTTATAACAGGGCGCTCTTTCATTTTTCACGAAGACCCTGCTGCTGTCGGCTTCCCAGTCAACGGCCTTCTTCTTTATCTTGCCACTGGAGCAGGCGGGAGGGAAGATTACACTTCTCACTAACCGGATTAAAAAGTGTTTCGTGCGCGAGGAACCACAGCGGGAGGGTGCCGCTTTTAAAAAATGTAAAAGTTTCTAAAATAAAGAATAGATTTAGGTTATAAAACAATCATCAAATGAAAACTGTTATGCGGAAATTTCTAAACCTTGCAGCCATGTGTATCATTGTGTTCAGTCCATCCATATCATCTGCACAGGCGGATAACGAAATACAAGTTTACTCATCACCCATAACTCCGAAAGCAGTAACGTTTGTAGAACTTCACCAAAACTATACTTTTAATGGCCCAAAATATTTGGCAGATAAAAATGAGGCACATTGGATAAATGAAACGGTCGAAATTACCAGGGGTTTGGGTGGCAACTTTGAACTCGGTTTTTATACTTTCACCGGATTTGCTCCAAATGGAAAATATGTATTTCTTGGCAATCACATCCGCCCGAGATATACCGTTCCTGCATCATGGGGCTGGAAGGTGGGCGCCAGTTTGTCTATGGAAATCGGTTACATCAGACCCGACGGCCAGAACAGTTATGTAATGGACGGAGAACTGCGGCCAATCATTGATAAAACGATAGGCAAAGTGTATCTTGGTTTTAATCCCAACATTGGCTTTGTGTTTACAGGTCCCGGCCGGCATGCAGAAATAGAACCTCAATTCAAAGCTTATTATAACATTCTTGATAAGTTTGGTCTGGGAATTGAATATTATTCTTCCCTTGGCACTCTTGCTAAAATTGCCAACATTGATAACCAGGAGCACATCATAGGGCCGATGTTTAACTTGCTGTCAAGCTCTGTATGGGAATTGGAAACAGGCTTTCTCTTTGGCCTGACCCCGAACAGTAATCAGCAAATTTTCAAGCTTCTTGTTGGAAGAAGATTTGGGAAGGGATAAATATTTTTTTACGCGTTTTATTTTTGTTGCCGTCTTCCTGGTTCGTCGCACAGAAACGTATTCCTGTCCATGAAACAGGTTATTTAAAAATGCACATTAGCACTTGTGGGGAAGTGCTTCGACAAGCTCAGCATGACAGCGCTTCGACTATGCTTCGACAGGCTCAGCATGACAGCGTAAATATTTCACTTCGTACTAACCGGATTAACATGTGTTTCGTGTGCCACGAACCAAGGCGCGAGTGCTTCGACAATGCTTCGACAAGCTCAGCAGGACAATGCTTCGACAATGCTTCGACAGGCCCAGCATGACAGCGTAAATATTTGTAGCAAGTTTACACTTCGTACTAACCGGATTAACATGTGTTTCGTGTGCCACGAACCAAGGCGCGAGTGCTTCGACAATGCTTCGGCTCTGCATGACAGCGCTTCGACTATGCTTCGACAGGCTCAGCATGACAGCGTAAATATTTGTAGCAAGATTACACTTCGTACTAACCGGATTAACA
>JAHEZB010000377.1 GCA_023251285.1 Chitinophagaceae bacterium
TGTAGCCCTCAGGAATATCAAACTGTCCGAATGATGTGCCATCCTGAATAGGCGCAACGGTATGTAAAAGCAAATTTCCTTTGTCGTCAGTCCAGTCTATATAAAGCGTTTTACTTGAATCTGCCGGGTAAATTGCCTGCATCAGATATGCTTTAAACCAGACAGTATCAGCTGCGGCATAAGTTGATTTATCATAATGAAGATATATTCTTTCCTGCGGATAATTGTTTGCGAAAATTTCCAGATTTTTTTCGATATTTTGCGCATTGGCAAATAGAATTGAAAAGAAAAAAGTAAAGATGCAGATCAGTTGTTTCATTTTAGAAAACATTTTATTATAAAAATAAAGTCGTGTAAATTAATCTAACAATAGAATTGCACCAAAGGTGAAAATAGTTTTAACAATAGTAACAAGCAATTGCGTTTATCTGAAAAAAGAATTTTAAATCCTATAATTTTGCAACAAAAAAAATCTATGGCTTTTACAAAAGTTACTGAACAATCTTCCAAATACCGCCACCTTGAAAAAATGTCTGTTGGAGAAATTATCAAAAATATCAATGAAGAAGATTTTCTTGTAGCAACAGCCGTACAAAAAGCATTGCCTGAGATAGAAACATTGATAAAAGCGGTATCTGAAAAAATGATCGACGGTGGAAGATTATTTTATATTGGGGCTGGTACCAGCGGCCGTTTGGGCATACTCGATGCGAGTGAATGCGTTCCTACTTATGGCGTGCCGAAAGGGTTGGTAATCGGTATTATTGCCGGAGGTAAAAAAGCCATCGTTGACCCTGTAGAAAATGCGGAAGATGATACCACCCAGGGATGGAAAGATTTAGAATCTTATAAGATAAATGACGCCGATGTAGTGATTGGCATTGCATCCAGTGGAACTACGCCTTATGTGATCGGTGCATTGAAAAAATGTAAAGAACATCACATCACAACCGGAAGCATTGCCTGCAATCCCGGATCTCCGATTAGCGAAGTTGCAGATTTTCCGGTGGAAGTAATTGTTGGGCCGGAATTTATAACAGGAAGTACGCGCATGAAATCAGGCACAGCACAAAAGATGGTTTTGAATATGATCTCTACGACTGCGATGATTCAACTGGGCAGAGTGGAAGATAATAAGATGGTAAATATGAAACTTACCAACCAGAAGATCGTAAAAAGAGGCACGCGAATGTTGATGGAAAAAACAGGAATAAAAGATGAAGCTGCTGCAGAAGCCTTATTATTAAAATATAATGGGGTAAAAAAAGCAATGGAACATTTTAAGTAAAATGGTCCATTGCGCATGCGTTTTTCAAAGAAATAAAATTGTCATTATTTCTTTATTTGCCGTATAAGGTTATTTCACCGGCAATATCAATCAATGATTATTATTTCTTTCCGCTAAAGACGTCACCTTTAGAAACTACTTTTACTTTATCACCGTCTTTTAAGGTTTTAGAAACCACATCATAAGGGCCGGTAACCACCTCATCGCCTTCTTTCAGACCGTCAGTTATTTCTATATAATTAATATCCTGAATGTCTGTTTTTACTTTTTGTTTTTTTACTTTTCCGTCAGGTTGTACTACAAAAACTACAATATCCAACCCGTTATCACCTGAATTATTAACGAAATCTGTTTGACTGGCGGCATTGCCAGCTGTTCTTTTTCCGGTCGAATCATTTTTTTCCCGTGTTGTTACCGCATTGATAGGAATTGATAAAACATTGGTGTGTGTCTTTGTTTGTATGTCAGCGCTGGCGCTCATTCCTGGCCTGAAAGGAAATCTTTTTTTGTGGGTAGTATCTATCAGGTCCTTATAAGAAGCTGGATTTAGCCGGATATAGACTTTATAATTGGTTACGTCCGTGCTGGTATTTGTTAAATCATTTGCAGTGGACGCGCCATTATTGCTACTGGCAATTTGCGTTACAACTCCTGAAAATTTTCTATTATTATACGCATCAACCTCAATAGTCGCACTATCTCCAAGCCGTACTTTAGGAATATCATTTTCGCCGACATCTACGCGAACCTCAATTTTACCCATGTCTGCAATTCGCATCATTTCGGTACCAGCCATCATAGAACTTCCTACAACGCGCTCTCCTTTTTTTACACTTAGCAGAGAAACAATTCCATTCATTGGCGCTCTCAAAGTGGCGAGGCTGATGTCCTTATCGGCTTTTTGCAATGCCGCCTGCGCACTTTGAACAGAAGCAGCACTTCCTTTTACTCCCGCTCTTGCAGCATTCAAATTTGCCTGTGCCGTTTTATAAGCAGCATCTGCTGTATTAAACTCATTCCTTGATATAACTTTCTCATCATACAATTGCTTCTGCATGTCGTATGTTTTTTTGGCCTGATCCAGTTGCGCTTCCAACGCGCCAAGCGACGCTTTCGCGTCAGCCATTTGAGCTTGTTGCTGGTTTACAATCGCTGCAGCCTGGTCTCTTTGTGTGAGATAAATATCACCATAGATTTTTGCAAGGACCTGTCCTTCTTTTACGCTGTCGCCCTCTGCCACATCCAGTTCTACAATTTCTCCGGAAATGTCAGGGCTCAATTTTACTTCTACCTCAGGATATATTTTTCCGCTGGCATTCACAGATTCTACAATGGTTCTGCGCGCTGCTTTTTCTGCCGTTACTTTAATTCCCTCATCTTTTCCGATTACGCCGGTTTTCTTTAGAATAACCAGGAGTACAATCAGAACCACTAAACTAATGATGATCCATTTGAGCGTTTTATTCATATTTTCCGTTTGATATTTGTTATTTTTCTTACTGTACTTATTTATTAAAACCGGATGCCTTGACCTTTATAATACTCCAATACTTTCATTTTGAATACATAATCAAACTGATTTAAAGCATATTGAAGTTTCGCGGTGAATAAATTATTCTGATTTGTTGTTAATTCCAATGTTCCAATCATTCCCACCGTATATCTTTTTAAAGTATAGTCATATGTTTTTTGGGCAGCGTTAACCGCTTTTTCCGATGAAGTAAATTTGGCCAGCGCCACAACGGCAGCATTATATGCCTGGTAAATATTCTGCTTCAATGTTTTGTTGTCAAGGTCCTGCTGATACTCCAGGTTTTTGATATTTATTTGTGTTCTTTTATAATTTCCTTTTGTCTGCCAGCCGTTAAATATAGGAATAGAAATACTCAGCCCAACAGATTGTCCAAAGTTATTATTGAACTGGCTGCCAAACGGATCTGAAGTGATGAAGCCGTTTCGAACGCCATTTTTATATACCGGTTTTTGCACGTCGATCACATTGCCCGCATTATCTTTTACTACCAATCCACTTGGAGCATAACCGCTAAACACTTGTGTGAATTGCGGTGTGCGAAAATAACCATAACTGGAACCAAGCGATCCAAAAGCAGAAATGCTTGGATATAGCATTCCCTTTGCAGCAAGGCTACTTTTTTCGGCAGCTTTTAAATTGTATTCATTCATTTTTTGCTGCGGCTGATTAGCGAGTGCAGATGCATATACATCTGCCGGTTGTAATTCGCCAATGGACATCAGAGGAATCTGCTCCATTGACGGCTGTGCAATTTCAAAAGAATCAGCTGCGTCTATATTCATGTATGCTTTCAATACATACTTTGCCTGAGTAACATTTCCTGTTGCGCTGATTAAATTGGAGGTATCATTCGCCAGTTGCGATTCCAATTCTGTGGCATTAAATTCGGCCATTGACCCGGCGCTTACCTGTTTATGCACCAGGTCTAATTGTGCCCGTGATTGCTTTACCTGCACTTCAGCTATC
>JAHEZB010000378.1 GCA_023251285.1 Chitinophagaceae bacterium
GAAAGAAAGTTTGATGTTGCTGTGTTGGAATT
The DNA here is from genome assembly GCA_023251285.1 of Chitinophagaceae bacterium. Classification (GTDB taxonomy): domain Bacteria; phylum Bacteroidota; class Bacteroidia; order Chitinophagales; family Chitinophagaceae; genus Ginsengibacter. Next base: position 33 of record JAHEZB010000378.1, read on the forward strand.
GATTAGCAGCTTCAAAAGCAATCTCATAAATGAGAACCAAAAGCGGCGAAGCACCAATTAAAATAACTGCTGCTCCCCGAAAGAAAACGGACCCAATTAATTCACCAAAATGGAAACGAAAGGCCGTCGTTATATCGAGGTCAAGATCACTATGGTGCACCAGGTGAAAGCGCCACATGAGCGGAAGTTTATGAAGTACAATATGCCAGAGGTAATTACTGTAATCAAGCAATAGAAATGCGACAGCAAATTTCACCCAAACGGGAGCAGGATATAAATAATTGAATCCAAAATGCCATCGTTGGTTTTCAAAAGCCAGCCATACCATTAAGGGAATAAACAGAAATCGTAGCAGTGCGAAAGATGGAATGGATACAATAAAATTGATAAAAATTCTTTTCCAGCGATTCTGAACTCTTTTTCTTAATTGAAATTTTGTTTCAAGAATAAAAAGGACGATAAAAATTACAACTAAAACCGGCGTTCCATAAATATCAAAAATAGATCTAATCATCTTCTTCAATTATTTTACAGTTAATTATTTACTTCTACAAAAGAAAAGGCTGCATAGTTAATAATTACCTGATGAGAGAATCAAGTGTAATTTTTATTTATTCCGGTCAAATTCAACTTCTCAATGTGTAAAACCCTTTGTGGTAATGGAATATCAATTTTATTTTCATTAAACTTCTCAAATATTTTTGTGCGGATTTCACTTTTAATATTTTCTACACCGTACACATCTTCTGACCAGAAATAAATCGAAAACAGCAAATATGAATCTCCAAAATCCTCAAACCGGATGAAAGGAGCCGGTGATTTTAAAGCGCCGTTCTGATTATCAATAATTTCCTGTAATAGTTTTTTTACCATCCTAATATCGGAAGTGTAACCTACTCCTACCGATACATTAAACCGGGAAGCCAAAGTGCCGTAAGTCCAATTAATGATGTGATTTTTGGTTAATACGGAATTGGGTAAAATGATGTATTTATCATCCCGGCTCAGTACCATCGTAGTTCTTAAATTAATATCGGAAACTCTGCATAAGAGTCCATCCACTTCCACAATGTCATTTATTTTTATTTTCGACTCTACTAATAAAATAATTCCGGAAATAAAATCACTGAAAATATTTTGCAATCCCAGGCCAATACCCACCAGGAGCGCTGCTGCACCTCCTAATAATAAAGTGAAGTTGAATCCAAGTATTTGGAATGCTGCTATAAATGAAAAAACAATGACCACATACTTTACCAAATTGTAAACTGCATACTTTTTTGAAACCTCGATACCGGAGGCGCTATTGATGCTTTTTTTTATAAGCCAGAGGATAATTTTTACAACAATGATTAGTAAAATAACCAGTAGAATGGAAATTACCTTTAGCTGGAACTGACCAATTTGAAAAAGTGTATAGTCGAAAAATTGTTTCATTTGTCTTCATTTTTTTTGTCCTCTTTCAGGTTAATATTAAAGCCCGGTGCCTTGTAATCATCCGGCAAATATTCTTCGGGAATAGCGGTAGAATTGCCATCCCGTGCGGCCGTGTAATGTGGTGACATAATTTCAATTCCCTTTTCATTGCATACGTCCTGGATATTCTGATACAATTCAGAATAGATATCCGTTTGCTTGTTTGCTTCCCGCACATAAGCATTGATTTGATAAGATACATAAAAATCCTGAAGGCCTGTTTGCAATACAAATGGTTTCGGATCCTGTAATACATATTTTGTGCGTAAGGCAGCTTCAATGAGTGCTTCATACATTTTTTTCCACGGCACATCGTATCCAATCGTTACGGTTGTATTTAGTATCAATCCCAAACCCGGCGCATCGCTGCTGTAATTAATTGTATGGCTGTTCATCACCGTAGAATTTGGAATGGATATGATTTCATTTTTAATAGTCCTTATCCTGGTTACCAATAATGATTTTTCAATTACATCACCCGTTACATCCGCTATTTTTACGCGGTCACCAATTTTAAACAACCGCATATAAGTAAGTATTAAGCCGGATATAATATTCGATAGAGAACCGGCAGATCCAAAGGTGAAGAGAAAGCCGAGAAATACCGAAACTCCCTGGAAGACGGGTGAACCGCTACCGGGCAAATAAGGATAAATAACCACTACCATGAAAGCAAAGATTAATACCCTTACAATCTGATAAGTCGGGTTGGCCCAATCGGGAAAAAATCCCGGGATTTTTAATTGGCCATTTTTAATTTCATTTTTAAGAAAGCTGATTCCCCTGAAAATATATCTGAAAACAAAAAGTATAACGAGGATGGTAATCAGATTGGGTAAAAAATCGAAAAAGGCAACGCCTATCTTTTTAAGCGGCTTTAAAATATACCCAAAAAGCGTTTCAGCGAAATTTTTAGTCCATGGAAAAATTCCAAACAGAATGGGAAGTGCGAGATAAATGACCAGGATAATTAGCAGCCATTTTATTACATTGGTCACTTTGAGAAAAACTTTTACTTCACTTCCCGCATCAAATAAAGTATAATCTTTTATTCTTACGCCTTTGATCCAATTACCTTTTTGTTTGCTGGATAATTTTCATTCTTAGCCACCTGAAGAATTTTCTCATATATTTGATGAGAATAATCACAATGAAAATGATCAGCAATGCCAGCCCGATTTCTTTTGCGAGGGTTCTGAAACTGGTAGCTTCTTTATATTTCACTACCTCATCACCAATAATCTCCCGGTATTTTTCAGCTAAATCATTCCTCGTGGTATTATTCCAAAGCGCATCATCATCGGAGATGCTTATAATAATATTGTCTTTGAAATTTAGATCTGTAGTCGTTTCTGAAGGCATCAACTGAATGGAGTCCGGAGCAAACCTGAAAATTTCTGTGAGTTTTTTTATTCTGTTCTGAATGGCTTCTGCTCTTTCTTCTGCTGTAAAACTACCAGACCTGTTATAAATATTAAATAAGGTGTCATTAAATAGGCCCAAAACGGGATACGCTTTGGCAGTCAGGCGTAGTGAATCAATCTGTTTCTTTTTTTCAGCAAAACGCAACGCCTCATTATTCCTTAAATCCTGAAGTTGTTTCTCTAATTCCTGCTTTTTTTTGTCGGTAGTTTTTAATGAATTGATTTCCTTTTCGAGGTTACTCCTGGTAATAGAATCGGCTATTCGTAATTGTTCTATTTCCTGTTGACGCTTATTAAACTGTTGTAAAATGATCGTATTTAAAGAATCATTTTTCCTGTTTATAGAATCCTTCTTTTGTGATTGACCCGTAGTATCTTTTTTTTGACCGTATAAATTCAGGCAAAAAATAAATGACGTAATTACTAATAGTATAGAAAGCGGTTTTTTCATTTATTTAAATACTAAAGGTAATTTAACAATAAGTGAAATTGATATAGATATAAAGATAGCAGGTATCAATCATTAATTTAGAAAGTACGGGTTTCAAAAGGAAAAACAATGTAAAAGAAACTTTCTCCTGCAACAGATATCCCTGATTAAAGTTTGGTTTTAAGGATCAATCTTTTGTGCAATTTTAGAAGATGTTTTTGTGAATAGCGGAGATAATACAAAAGCCAGATTCGAAAAAAAATAAATTGCATCCTGTAAATACCATTGTCTAAATATTTTCTCGCAGAGGTAGTTACGGACGCATTCATTACGGTAAATTTTCCAAACATTTTTATCCGGTGAATAATTTCCTGGTCTTCCATCATCAAAAGTTTTTCGTCAAAGCCACCGCATTTTT
>JAHEZB010000379.1 GCA_023251285.1 Chitinophagaceae bacterium
GCAGATGATGTTTTGATCGATTTACTTACAGACAGCGGCACAAGTGCTATGAGCAGCTCGCAGTGGGCTGGCATTATGATTGGCGATGAATCATATGCCGGAAGCAATAGTTTTTTTCGCTTTGAAAAAACGATACAAGATTTGACAGGGATGCCGATTGTGATTCCTACACACCAGGGACGTGCAGCGGAGAAAATATTATTTTCGGTGATAGGTGGAAAAGGAAAATTCGTAGTAAGCAATACATTGTTTGACACGACCCGCGCAAACGTTGAATTTTCAGGCGCAGAAGGAATTGATCTGCTGTGCGAAGAAGGAAAAAGGCCATCTGTTCCGGCGCCTTTTAAAGGGAATATCGATACGGTTGCGTTTGAAAATTTTATTAAAGAAAAAGGACCGGAAAATATTTCCCTTTGCATGATTACAATTACCAATAATTCAGGAGGTGGCCAGCCGGTAAGTATGCAAAATATAAAAGCAGTAAAATCGATTTGCGAAAAAAATAAAATTCCCTTGTTTATTGATGCCTGCCGTTTTGCAGAAAATTGCTATTTTATAAAGAAACGTGAAAAAGAATATGCAAACACTTCTATTCCTGAAATTGCACGTGAATTATTTTCTTATGCCGACGGTTGTACGATGAGTGCCAAGAAAGATGCTTTTGCAAACATTGGTGGTTTCATCGCGTTGCGAAATGAAGAGCTGGCGATTGAATGCAGGAATTTATTGATTATTACAGAAGGATTCACCACTTATGGCGGCCTTGCAGGACGGGATCTGGAAGCAATTTCAATCGGATTAAAAGAAGTGATGGAAGAAAGTTATTTGCAATACCGCATACGAAGTATCGAATATCTGACAGAGAAATTAATAGCGGCCAATGTTCCCGTGATGCAACCGGCCGGCGGCCACGCAGTATATTTGGATGCTAAAGCAATGCTTCCGCACATTCCTGCAGAACAGTATCCGGGACAAGCGCTGGTAGCGGCTTTGTATGTTGAAGGAGGTGTAAGAGGTGTAGAAATTGGTTCGTTGATGTTTGGGAAATATGATGAAAATGGGAAATTAATTCCGGCAGTGATGGAACTGGTAAGGCTTGCGATTCCGCGAAGGGTCTATACACAAAGCCATATTGATTATGTGGCCGAAGTGATTATTGAAGTATATAAAAACCGTGACCAAATAAAGGGATTAAAGATAGAATATGAAGCGCCTGCATTAAGGCATTTCACGGTAAGAATGAAAGAAATTGAATAATTTATTACTTCCAAAAAAGTTAACGGGATGAGAAAAATTGTCTTAAGATCTTCAGCGGCCTTCATGCTGCTATTCGGGCTGAGCACCATGGCTGTATCCGTTTCCTTTATGCTGAATTTATTTGAAATAAGAAAACCTGAAGATCATTATGTTTTTCTTATTTTGTTTATAAGCTTCCTTTCTTCATTTTTTTATCTGTTTGCTGCTTATGGCTTTTTTAAAGAAGATAAAAGAACAACAATTGCGTTATTTATTGCCGCCAGTGTTTTAATCGTTGCCTTCATGGGATTGCTTGTTTACATATTTTTGGTGGATCTTATGAATTAATAACTATTCGATCACTGATGCTGCGCACTTTCATCACAGTTGTCTTCACAGCCATTTCATTGAATTACCTTGTAAAGCAGGAAATGGTTCTTCGATAAATTGTAGTAATAACCAATTGCAGCCAGCTATAAAGAAGATCCTTCTACTTGATTCTTGCTACTTTGCAGTTACCATTATCTTTGCTCCATGCCGATTGAAAGAATTGATGTCGACCATTTTTTAAACCTTTCGCTTAAAAATCCTGTCCTGGATGTAAGAAGTCCATCTGAGTATGTTCATGCACACATTCCCGGTGCTTTTTCTGTTCCCATTTTTACTGATGAACAACGGGGCGTAATCGGTACAGCATACGTTCAGCAAAGCAGCCAAACAGCAGTGAATTTTGGATTAGATTATTTTTCTGAAAGGATGAAAATTATTCCATCAGAAGTTCTAAACATTTTGAATGCATTGAAAAAAGAAATTGATTCCGAAAGAAAAACTGTCTTGATTCATTGTTGGCGTGGCGGAATGCGTAGTGATGCTGTTGCATGGCTTTTGAATCTTTACGGCTACAAAATTTTTGTGCTAAAAGGAGGGTATAAAGCGTTCAGAAGATGGTCGCTTTTACAATTTGAAAAAACGTATCCTTTAAAGGTTTTAGGTGGTTTTACAGGTTCCGGAAAAACAGCAGTTCTTGAAGAATTAAAGCGAAAAGGAAAAACGATTATTGACCTCGAACGTATGGCAAACCACAAAGGTTCGGCATTTGGCGGGTTGGGAGAAAGTTGTCAACCATCACATGAAATGTTTGAAAATATACTGGCTCTCGAATTATGGAAAATTAAAAACCAGGCATATAAGGGTGATGCCCAAACCGAAATAAATGATACTGAAATCTGGCTTGAAGATGAAAGTGTTCACATAGGAAGAGTCGGAATTCCAAAAATTTTCTGGCAGCAAATGCGTAACAGTCCTTTATATTTTTTAGACATTCCTTTTGATGAACGAGTAAAATATATTGTCAGCCATTACGGATTTTTTGATAAAGAAGAATTAATTAATTGCGTTTTAAGAATACAAAAAAGATTGGGCGGTTTGAACACAAAAAACGTTATTCGGTTTTTTAATGAAGAAAAATTTACAGACGCATTCTCTATCTTGTTGAAATATTATGATAAGATGTATGAAGAAAGTTTGCAAAACAGGGAAAACAAAGAACTTTTATTAAATAAAATCGTTTGTAAAACCGTTGATATTAAAAATGCAGAATCGCTGATTGGTCAATAATATTTTATTTTTGAAATATCTATAAATCCTTTTTTAATCTTGTTAATAAAAAATGATAATCGGCCTCAGTTGCGAAGGCTAAAAATAACGATGCGATCGCTACCAATGAAGTTTATACTCATCATTTTGCTACTTCCGGTTACTTCTTTTTCGCAGGATATTTCAGGTGTATGGGTGGGGAATATGTACAACGATACGACGCGCGAAAATATTCATTATGAACTTGCTATCAATCAATCAGACAGCAAAGTAGATGGATATTCACATACAAGGTTCATGATCAATGGAGTAAAAAATATTGGTGTGAAGGAAGTGAACATTAGAATGAAAAATGATCAGTTTTATGTTGTGGATGAAAAGTTTGTTTATAACAATAATACCGAGCCTCCGGCAAAAGGAGTGAAGATGTTTTCAGATTTGATCTTGTCAGAAAATGACAGCGCGCAGGTGTTGAGCGGAAGCTGGAAAACGAATGCTACAAAGATTTACAGGCCTCTTACCGGAACACTTTTCCTTGAAAAGAAAAAGAAAATAAAACCTGCAGAAACAATAATTGTAGCAAAGCTTATTCAATTGGGACTCGCTGATAAACTTTCATTTTTATCAGCAAATGTTGTTTCAAATAATATAGCAGCAAATAACAACACTGCTGCTCCGCAAACGAATATGGGCACTGTTTCAACATCTGCGGTAAATGAAGAAACCAATAAACAGGAGGAGAAGATAAAAGAAAAGAAAGCCAAAGAAGAACTCGCGCGGATAGAGCAAACAAAAGCGCAAGAAGCAAACGGTGAATTAGCAAGATCGGAACAAATAAAAGCACAAAAAGCTAAAGATGATTCGTTGAAATTGGAACAACTGAAAGCACAAAAAGAACGGGAAGATTTAGCGAAAGCAGAACAAATAAAAGCACAAAAAGCTAAAGAT
>JAHEZB010000380.1 GCA_023251285.1 Chitinophagaceae bacterium
TCAGAATTTACCATCACACCAGGATCTGAGCAGGTGAGATATACCGTTGAACGTGACGGCTATTTGAAAATATTTGAAGAAATGGGTGGTGTGGTTTTGGCAAATGCGTGCGGGCCATGCATCGGCCAATGGGCCCGACATACAAACGATCCTGAAAAGAAAAATTCTATTGTTACTTCATACAACAGGAATTTTGCCAAAAGAAATGATGGCAATGCAAATACTTACGCTTTTGTGGCCTCACCTGAAATAACTACGGCCATGGCTATTGCAGGCACGCTCAAATTTAATCCACTTACTGATTACCTCACTAACGTGAACGGTGAAAAAGTAAGGTTAAAAGAACCTGAAGGAATTGAACTTCCTGTAAAAGGATTTGCAGTGGAAGACGCCGGTTTTCAACCACCGGCAGAAGACGGAAGTAAAGTGCAGGTAGAGGTCTCTCCCACTTCCGACCGATTGCAGTTGCTCGAACCATTTCCCGCGTGGAAAGAAAATGATTTGAAGAATTTAAAACTTTTGATAAAAGCAAAAGGGAAATGCACAACCGATCATATCTCTATGGCTGGCCCATGGCTGAAATACCGCGGACACCTCGATAACATCAGTAACAACCTTTTGATTGGCGCTGTTAATTTTTTTAATGATCAAACGAATTTGGTAAAAAATCAATTAACCGGGGCGTATGGTCCTTTGCCTGACACACAAAGAGCGTACAAAGCTGAAGGAATTGGATCAGTGATTGTTGCCGATGAAAATTATGGTGAAGGATCCTCACGCGAACATGCAGCGATGGAACCAAGACATTTGGGTGTAAAAGCAGTGATCGTAAAATCATTTGCACGCATTCATGAAACGAACCTGAAGAAGCAGGGAATGCTGGGTGTAACATTTGCTGACAAAGAAGACTATAACAATATCCTGGAAGATGATGTGATTGATATTAATGGGCTGGAGCAATTTACACCAGGCAAGCCTTTGGAAGTTATTTTGCATCATAAAGACGGAAGCACTGAATCTTTTTTAGTAAATCACACTTATAACGAACAACAAATAGAATGGTTCAAAGCCGGTGGAGCACTGAATATTATCCGCAAGGAATTTGAGAGCCGTTAATTTTCATTTCAATTATTGATTATGAGTTTCATTTCTGTTATACAATCCGCCGCAATAAAAAGTTTATCTGATTTATTCGCTCAGGAATTTTCTGCAAAAGATTTTCAGATAAATGAAACGAAACCAGAGTTTGAAGGAGATTATACAATTGTGCTTTTTTCTTTGGTAAAAACATTAAAAAAATCGCTTGAAGTTTTAGGAAAAGAACTCGGTGATCATTTAATAAAAAATTATCCTGATTTTTTTTCCAGCCATAATGTGATCAAAGGTTTTTTAAATTTGAAGATTGCAGACGGCGCACTAACCGAACTGTTGCAAAAAAATTATCTCAACGAAAATTTTGGTAAAAAGTCATCCAATCATGAAAAGATTATGGTGGAATATTCATCGCCAAATACCAACAAACCTTTACACCTCGGCCACTTGAGAAATAACTTTTTAGGCTGGAGTGTTGCAGAAATATTAAAAGCAAATGGTAATGAAGTGATCAAAACTTCAATTGTAAACGACCGGGGAATTCACATTTGCAAAAGCATGATCGCATGGCAAATGTTTGCAGATGGCGCTACTCCTGAATCCGCTCATGAGAAAGGCGATCACTTTGTGGGCGATTATTATGTAAAATTCAACGACGAATATAAACAGGAAGTTGCTGATCTGATTAACTCAGGAAAAACAAAAGAAGAGGCTGAAAAAGAAGCACCGATCATGAAGAAAACCCAGCAGATGCTTTTGGATTGGGAGAATGCAAATCCTGAAGTACGGGCACTTTGGGCGAAAATGAACGGTTGGGTTTATGACGGATTTGATGCAACTTATAACCGAATTGGAAGTGATTTTGATCACACGTTTTATGAAAGCAATACTTATCTTTTAGGAAAAGATTTTGTGCAGGAAGGTTTGGATAAAAATATTTTATTTAAAAAAGATGACGGAAGTGTTTGGATAGATCTGTCCGATAAAAATCTGGATGAAAAATTAGTATTGCGTGGTGATGGAACATCCGTTTATATTACACAGGATATTGGTTTGGCTATACAAAAATTTGAAGATCATCATCTAGATAAAAGCATTTATGTAATTGGTGATGAGCAATTGCATCACATGAAAGTGCTCAAAGAGATCATCCGCAAACTCGGAATGCCTTTCGCTGATAAAATTTATCATTTGAGTTATGGAATGGTAGAATTAACCACCGGAAAAATGAAGAGCCGCGAAGGCACCGTTGTAGATGCTGATGACCTGGTAGATGAAATGGTAACAACTGCTGCCATGCACACAAAAGAGCTGGGAAAAGTGAAAGATTTTTCAGAAGAAGAATTAAATGAATTGTATGAAACTCTTGCTCTTGGCGCAATGAAGTTTTATTTGTTAAGAGTAGATCCGAAGAAAAGAATGGTTTTCAACCCGGTAGAAAGTATCGATTTTCATGGTTTTACCGGGCCTTTTGTACAATACACCTATGCACGGATTCAATCTATTTTGAGAAAAGTAAATGAGGCAGCGGACACTCAAGCTCATACATCAGAAATGTCCGATCTTCTTCCATTAGAACGTCAATTAATTATTGCGCTTGAAAAGTATTCAGCAATTATTTCTGATGCTGCGGATGAAATGAATCCTTCTGTAATTGCCAATTATGTTTTCAATCTTGCCAAATTATACAACTCATTTTATTCAGAACATTCTGTGGCCAATGCAGAGAATGAAGAGAAGAAAAATTTACGTTTGCGCATCAGCGTTATGACCGCAAATATTATTAAAAGCGCTATGAAATTATTAGGAATTAAAGTGCCGGATAAAATGTGATCATTTTACTGATTAGCCAAGGTGCTAATCATTGATGTGAAAAATAAGAAATGCTTCTATTTGTTGATTTGCCGTTGGTGCTATAATGTTTTATTCAGAAAGTATTACTTTTATTTTCAAATCTCCTAAAAAATGGAAAACGAAACATCAACAGCACCGCAGTTTTGGGACAATCGCTATTTAAACAACGAAACCGGCTGGGACATGAAGCAGGTTTCTCCTCCATTAAAAGCTTATATTGACAGCCTGGAAAATAAAAATTTAAAAATTTTAATTCCAGGATGCGGGAATGCTTATGAAGCGGAATATCTTTTAGAAAAAGGTTTTAAAAATGTGACGCTGATCGACTTTTCGAAAGTAGTAACAGAAAGACTAAAAGATAGATATAAAGGCAAATCGATTTCTATTATACATGAAAATTTCTTTGATCTTGAAGGCAAGTTCGATTTGATTTTGGAACAAACCTTTTTTTGTGCCTTAGAGCCATCTCTTCGAAAAAAATATGTGGAAAAATGCTATGATCTTTTAAAAGAGGGAGGAAAAATTGCGGGAGTTTTGTTTAATAAAAAATTTGCTCCTACTGAGCCGCCGTTTGTTGCAACTGATGAAGAATACAGGAAGCTATTCGAACCGTTTTTCACCTTTTTAAAATTCGATAATTGTTATAATTCGATAGCCCCGCGTATGGGATACGAATTATTTTTTGAGTTTGAAAAGAAACCGCGAGGACTTTGATCGTACCCAGTGTATGAACCAATAGGTAAGAAATTATTCACTTCTCAAACTCTTCACAGGATTTGCTACCGCTGCTTTGATTGCCTGGAAACTCACCGTTAGCAAGGCAATAAATA
>JAHEZB010000381.1 GCA_023251285.1 Chitinophagaceae bacterium
GAATGTTCTAATTGTCAAAAATTTTTGAGATTGTCCATCACACATCCTATCGCACTTCTATTTCTACGAATGATTTTGTCATAAACACCCATCAACTTATTTTTTTTCTGATTTTAGTAATCAGTTGGACTCGCCCAGGAAAAGTTGTTCAAAAACAGAATCTTTAACCATGTATCCTCTTATCGCGACAAAGTTTGCGAGGTAAAATTCGACCGCAGAAATAACGTATAACACCAAAGGAATTAATAGCCCGGATTTATGTTTTGACTAGATACAATGAATCTCACTTGTTTCTTTTTGACAAATCCAAAACCACTCTGCTTCCAGCAGGAGTGATCCTAAATGCAACCGTATCACACGGCTTTGAGAAAAATCCCTTGTCTGCAAAAACGGAGTACTTCATGCCCTGAAATTCACAATCAATCCGTTTGGGAGTGATTTTTTTAAAAGGTAATTGCGAATCGGAAGCGGTTGATAAATCTAGAAACCAATTCAAAGGCTTTCCCACCATAATCATCTCTGTTTTTTGTTCATCAATATGAATTTCCAAAGTGTCACTTCCACTTTTCAATGGCCAGGAAATATCTAATCGTGAAGGTGTAGTGCTTTTAATTTTAGGATTATCGCCATGTAATAATACTTCTTTGCCACCTATGATCGCTTTAAATCTCAGGCCGGCAATCTTTTCAGATGAACTCCAGGTATGCCCATCAACAAAAGGAAGCGTAAAAAAAGAACATTGATTGGAAGTTGATTTCTTTGTCAAAAAATCAGAAGCAAAATTCTCATCGAACAGGTGAATATCGCGAAATCGCAAAGAGCCATTTTCCCACAACAAGTTCAAACGATAAAACCGGCTATCGAACCAGACTGTTTTGAGATCGCTGCCTTTGATGTCTTCATTTACAGTAACCGAAGTAGCGGGAGTGACTTTGAAATGTTCACGGAACCATTCGCCGGATTTAGCAAGGGTTTCAACCTTTATTTTATTTTCATCTCTTAATCTTGCAATCAAAGGGAATTGTATTTCAAATCCCTTAGACATCGCATTCCATGTAAAAGAATTTTCCTGTCCCGCCTGAACGTAAGCATACTGCATACAGGCGCCTTGAACAAATTGTTTAAAATACCAATGTACCCAGGCTGAATCCCCTCCTCCAAATTTGTAAACAGGCTCCAGCGTAACGACTCCCTGCCTGTTTGTTCCAATTCCTTCCTCATACTGCCTGATGGGATCGCTGCCGAGCATGCGAAAAATGGGAACAGAAATCTGATTTTTTTCATTTTGCGCAGGCATGTAAGCATTTTTCAAACTGGGATAGTAAGCCTGGTTCCAGTAGCCGCCCCAAAGCGTATATCCATCCGTGCCGATCTGGTCCTTGCAGTTGCAGGAAGCCACAATTCCATATTTTTTATACAGGTAACTCAACGTATGGGCATCAATAAACCACGAACCAACAGATTTAGGATAATAGCCAAAGATCTTTTTAAAATCTCTCATATAAACATCCACCAGTTTCTCACGCTCCAATGGTGTGTATCCGGTAGCAAAATCGACATCCGCACGAGGGTCCCAGGGAGCATCACCGCGCCATTTCAAACCGGCATTTTCTGCGAGCGGCTGAGGAATTTCAAACCAGCCTCCTATTTCGAATTTGTCCGCAGGTAACCCTTTCAGCAGTTTCTGATAACGTGGGTCAAGCAAAGCGTCATACTGTAAAAGAAAAGTGCCACCAAGGTTATATTTCTTCATCATTTCCACTTGCTTCACTACAGTCTGATAAAGAACTTCTTCTGTAATATTAGAATCTCTTGGCTCCAATAAACGAATAAAATTAATAATATTTACTATTTTGGGATGGGTATCATTTTTTTGTATTTTCCGGGAAGGGGTATGCATTCCGCTAAAGGAGTATAGCAAAGCTGCGCCTGCCAAAATGAACAGCATAAATGCAAATAACTTTCTATTCATTGTACATTTTTGTTTACGATTACTTTCAGAATCCTCAAAAGGTAACGCAATACCTGAAAATCTTAACTTGATAGCATGGTTGGACGCTTCTTTTTTTGGGCAAAAGTTGTAAATGATACTGATCAGTTCTGAAATAAACTGCAGATTGTATAAATCATTCTTACAAAGGTTACAAGATTTAATAATAACCGCACATAAATAAAAATCGACAAAGCTGCGGGTACTCCCCGTTGGCGCAAATATGCAGCATAGCTTTTGTGAAAAGCATAGCTGCGCTTTTTAAAACGTGATAAGGTTAAAGTGTGCAACCTTATAATTCTAATAGCCCTTTGCATCCAAAGTAATCAGCGGCACTGATGTATTTCCGTTCCCTCAACAGGTGGACCTACTCCGCTGTTGTAAAAATATCCAGCAGCCTGCGTCAGTTTGCAAAGCAGGAGACGCATACAATTGTTTAGGACGACAGATGAGCATTAGCAATCTTACTGCACAAGAAGCCCATCTAACAAAACAACCTTATTAAAAAAATGAAATAAAAAATGAAAATAAAAAATCGAACCTGTAAAGCTTATTCAGTATTATTGTAATACACGGTACAGCCTATTCAGTATTATTCTAAAACAGCATAAAGCTCTGGTAGTATTACCACCTTAACCTGTAAAGTATTTTCAGTATAAGACAAGCATTCATCCTTCACTGCTAAAGCATTCATCCTTCGCTGCTAAAGTATTCATCCTTCGCTCTTAAAGCATAGCAAAGGCATGGATAAAGTATGGATAGTGTATGGATAGTGTATTAAGAGTGTATGAACCAGAACCGGGTTTGATAACTTCAGTGATACTGCACATTTTGATTTCCGGAATCTTTCTAAAGAGGTTTTAAGCAACCGGGAAAGGTTAAGAAAAGTAATGGAAAAATACGGATTCATTCAGTTGACTACCGAATGGTGGCATTATTATCTTCCCAATTCTTCTTCCTATCAATTACTCGATTTACCGTATGCTGACTTGAAGAAAATGGAGCGAAGAAAGAAAAAATCTTAAATTTTTAAACTTGCTTTTAGCTTTTCAACCAGCAGCATCGTTGCAGGACAATATTCAATATTTTGTTTGTGAATGTATAAATAATCAGTTGCCGGCCTTTTATGAAAATGAGGAAAATCAGCGCAATCAGCAGGCCGTACTTCATATATGGAACACATGTTCGTATCCAGGTCAAGGAATTGACACGGCTGTGATCTGTTCATCCAGTCGTTGTTCCTTTTATCCCGGTACAACCATTTTTGCTTAAACTCATGTTGTTTCATACCCAGGTATGCCGAAATTCTTTTTATATCAGCTGCTGTATATGTCGGACTCATTACTTTGCAACAATTGGCGCAACTGAGGCAACTGACCTGCGCCCATACTTCCTTTTCAGTTTTATCCAAAATATCATGCAGTCTCTCCGGAGGATTTTTTTCAAGGCGGCTGATAAAATACCGGAAAGATTTGCGGTTCAGATCAAACTTCTTTTTTAATGTTTTTAAATCAACGGATTCCATGGTGGAAAAAATGGCGGAAGAATGCTTTAAAAAAATAAAAGTAGCGTTTATTTTATTAGAAATCCCTTCGTGTAACATCGAATCTTCATGTCTTCATGTGAGATTGATTTTTTCACTCGGAGAGACGAGGCAAAAGAAGTTTCACAAAGAATGGCTGTGAAGCACCAAATACCATTGCAATCCCCCTTCGCGTACCTTCGATTCTTTGCGTCTTCGTGCGAGAGGCATTTTTCACACCAAGCCGTGGTAAGCTTAAAGGT
>JAHEZB010000382.1 GCA_023251285.1 Chitinophagaceae bacterium
AAAGAAAATTTTCGCACAGAAACCGTTACTCTACCAGCTTTGAACGACGAAGAACTGTTGATAAAAGGATTATACTTTTCGGTGGATCCTTACATGCGTGGACGCATGAATGATGTAAAATCTTATGCGCCGCCTTTCCAGGTAAATGAACCTATTTATGGAAATGCAATTGGGCAAATAGAAGAAAGCAAATCGGCAGGTTTTAAAAAAGGTGATTTGGTAAGAGGAATACTGCCGTGGGCAACAGAATCAGTTTCAAAGGCTCAATCAGTTGTCAAAATCGATACAAGTATAGCTGATGCAACATACTTTTTGGGAATATTAGGTATGCCGGGCCTGACTGCTTTTTTTGGATTACTTTATATTGGTAAACCAGAACCCCGTGATACAGTCGTCGTATCCGGAGCGGCAGGAGCAGTCGGAATCATAGCCGGACAAATTGCAAAACTGAAAGATTGCCGGGTCGTTGCAATCGCCGGAAGTGATGAAAAAATTAAAATGCTTAAAGACGATTTTCATTTTGATGAAGTAATTAATTACAAAACAACTACCGATTTAAAAAAAGCAGTAAAGGAAGCTTGCCCAAAAAATGTAGATATATATTTTGACAATGTCGGTGGCAAGATTTCTGATGCTGTTATTGTAAACATTAATTCGCATGCGAGAATCATTTTATGTGGGCAAATCTCTTTGTATAATGCCACTGAAACACCTGTTGGGCCGCGTTTAGAGCCGCTTCTGGTTACCAGGAGCGCGTTGATGCAGGGATTTTTAGTCGGTGATTTTCAAAGTAAATTCAGCGAAGGAATTCAACAGTTATCACAGTGGATAAAAGCAGGCGCTCTAAAATATCATGAAACCATTATTGAAGGTTTCGATAAATTACCGGAAGCTTTTACCGGCCTGTTTTCAGGAAAAAATATTGGGAAGATGATTGTAAAAGTTTAGTATCTGCAAATTTTTGTTTGAACATGATTTTGAAATACTACAATCAATAAAACACAAATCACGGTTATTTCTTGTTTTAGTTATAAACACTCTTCCCCGATCAATCAACTCATCTTAAATCCTTCCAAAAATTTAGTAGTAAAATTTCCTTTTCTGAAATCTTCATTCTGCATCAGTTGAAGATGAAAAGGAATGGTAGTTTTTATTCCTTCAATTACATATTCACTGAGTGCACGATACATTGTGTCAATTGCTTCATCGCGCGTTTGCGCCATCGTAATTAGTTTTCCAATCATGCTGTCATAATAAGGCGGAATAACATAACCTGCGTAACAATGGCTATCCACCCGAACACCATGTCCACCCGGCTGATGGAGAACCGTAATTCTTCCCGGTGAAGGCCGAAAATCGTTGTATGGATCTTCCGCATTTATCCTGCATTCAATGGCATGCATTTCCGGATAATAATTTCTTCCGGAGATTCTATCGCCCGCAGCAATTTTTATTTGTTCTTTTATCAGGTCATAATTAACCACTTCTTCAGTTACGCAGTGCTCCACCTGGATACGCGTATTCATTTCCATGAAATAAAAATTTCTATTTTTATCTACAAGAAATTCAATGGTACCAACGCTTTCATAATTAATCGCAGAAGCAGCTTTTATGGCAGCTTCACCCATTCTCTCTCTCAATTCAGGTGTCATAAACGGCGATGGAGATTCTTCTACCAGCTTTTGATGACGCCGTTGAATAGAACAATCCCGTTCGCTGAGATGGCAAACATTTCCATATTGGTCACCGGCAATTTGAATTTCAATATGACGTGGTTCTTCCACAAATTTTTCCATGTAAATCCCGTCATTTTTAAAGGAAGCCGCTGCTTCAACTTTTGCCGTTTCCAAAGATTTCTCCATATCTTTTTCTTGCCAAACGACCCGCATTCCTTTGCCACCCCCACCGGCAGTCGCTTTTAAAATAACAGGATAACCAACTTCAGCAGCAGATCTTTTTGCATGATCCAGATCTTTTAATAAACCATCAACGCCGGGCACAACAGGAACACCGGCTACAATCATGGTTTCTTTCGCAGTAATCTTATCCCCCATCGAATTGATCATCTTTGGTGTGGGACCAATAAATTTTATTCCATGATCAATACATATTTGCGCAAATTTTGCATTCTCTGCAAGAAAACCATAACCCGGATGTATGGCATCAGCATTGGTGATTTCCACCGCCGCCATGATGTGAGGAATATTTAAATAGCTGTCAATGCTTGCCGGTTTACCGATACAAACTGCTTCATCTGCGAATTTTACATGAAGGCTGTCTTTATCTGCAGTTGAATAGACGGCAACAGTTTTGATGCCCATTTCTTTACAGGTACGAATAATTCTAAGGGCAATTTCTCCCCTATTTGCAATAAGTATTTTTTTAAACAAAGTATTTAATTTGAAAATTTAAAGATTTGAAAATTTGAAAATGAAAGATCACAACTAATTTGAAATTTGATAATGAACGATCACAACTAATTTGAAGATCGGAAAATTTGAAAGCGTATTAGTAATTAAATAACTAATGGGGATTTGTTTTTTGATGTTGCCAATATTTTACCCAACACTTTATTTATTTCCTCAAGCTTATTTTGCAACGGAATACAACCAGGATAAGAGTTTGCATATTCACACAACCAAAGCCAGTATTGAGATTCTTCGCCCTCTTTTGCCGCAATTTTCATTTTATGAATAAAATCTGCTCTGCTTTCGGCATTTTGCGCTTCCATTGCCTTGGCTCCGATTGAAGTACCTGATTTGAGAAGCTGTCTTGAAATAATATAATTTTTCAGCCCGTCCAATTGTTCACAATAACTGATTACCATCAGCGAAAAGTCAAACGTTAATTTTAAAATTGGATTCTTCTCAAATAACTCCTTTTTCATAAACAAGCTCCTTTAATGATTATAAATTAAGGTTGGAAGGTCAGCAATTTTCACGTTTTCACATTTTCACATTTCACATTTTAAGGTTCTACCAAAAACAACGGCTGATCAAACTCTACTGGAGAAGCGTCTTCAACCAAAACTTTTACAATCTTTCCGGCTACTTCACTTTCAATTTCATTAAAAAGTTTCATTGCTTCTATGATGCAAACTACCTGCCCTACTTCTACTTCATCGCCAACGCTTACAAACAATGGCTTTCCCGGACCTTGCTGACGATAAAAAGTCCCGATCATAGGACTTTTTATTGTAAGATAATTTTCTGTTTTTGGAGATTCTGTTGTTTTCGATTCACCTGTTTTTTCAGGAGCAACCGAAGGTAATGACATAGGTTGTTGCGATTGCGGTGCTTGTTGAATCATTGGCGCAGCAAAATGTTGGCTGGCTTCTTTTTTTTGCTTAATGGTAATTTTAAAACCATCCTTCTCAACGCTTAATTCCCCGATATTGCTCTTGTTTACAAGCTTTACCAATTCATGAATTTGTTTAATGTCCATATTGGATTAATTAGATTTAGATGATGGATAACAGATAGCTAAGATAGCGATACTTAAAGAAAAAATTAAAAATTAAAATTTGAAAACGAAAAACCGTGACGCATGATTTCTTAATTCTCAATGCTCAATTCAGTCATTTATTCTTTCACACGTTCAACGTATTCCCCGGTTTTTGTATTTACTTTTATTAATTCGCCTTCATTTACAAACAACGGAACATTTACAGTAGCGCCGGTTTCAACGGTTGCGGGTTTCAAAGTACGGGTAGCAGTGTCGCCTCTGAGGCCGGGGGCGCTGTAGGTTACTTTCAACACAATCTTGTCTGGA
>JAHEZB010000383.1 GCA_023251285.1 Chitinophagaceae bacterium
ATCGTCGTAGTTATTAAAATCTAATTTTTCTTTTTTCACAAACTGGTTGACTTGATTTTTGTTGACATTAAATGCCCTGGCCACTTTATTGATGTTATTCGCTTCAATCATTTCATTTTCTTTCAGTAACCAAAACTTTTTTACAAATGCCAGGTTATTGGGACTTTGATAATTCCGGGAAACATAAACATTACTCACATTATTACTGCTTTCTCTTGCATTCTTCACTTCAGTTCCGGGTTTTGAAGTAACTACATCATTTACCACTACCTTATTTGAATAGGAAATAAATAAATTATTCATGTCAGTTTTTTCATAAAACTTGCCATCAATTGGAATAAAAATGCTTTTATCAATCTTTACTTCCTGAATTTCTTCAAGTCCGGTCAGCTCCATATAAACATCATCCTTCAAAAAAATAATACTTTGATTATTAGTATTGTAATCTACAGAAGCCTGAATATCGGAACCATCTTTTTTTAGAATATCTGCTTTAATAAAATTTTTAAAAAGCAATGGCCGTAAATCAAGATTTTGAACCCTGTTTTGTCCAACTGAAAACAAAAAGCTGCCCAGTGTTAAAAACAGCAGGAATAGCGCTGAAGAAAATTTAATTTTCATTTTAAGAGGTTTTGAGTTAATTAGAAACAGAAGAAACTGTAAATTATAATAATTGAACCTGTTTTCCAAACTATCTCCGAATAAAAAGAGGATGCACATTTTTAGTGCATCCTCTCTATTATCGAACTAATTAAACCCGGTAATTACCGTGGACCTACATATTTGAAATGCTCTGAAAAGCTTGTACGATGTGGTACGATCACTGACGGCTGATTCATCCAATAATTTACATCAATACTCATGTCAGCATTGATTTTATTAGCGCCACTCGGATCCAATTCTGCAGAACGTCCGTTACCGGCGGGCTGGCCAAAAAAGTTCACCACGCTGGTAATTGCTCCTGAAGGATCAAAGGTAAACTTTGGTGCAAAGCTACCATAATATGAAAGACCGCCACCGCTGGAAATTGAATGGGAAAAACTTCCAATGGCGTTATCCTGCAATACCACACTATTGCTTCCGGTAGTTATTAAATACACATCCATCGGGTACCTGCCCTGAAGGCCGCCATTTGCATGATCAACCATTGTTCCGGTAACGGTATAATGACCATCATATTGGTTGCGAATTGTAAAGCCATATACGGCTGAACCGAAATTACCGCTAATCGTCTCTGAAGGGGTAACGCTTTTAATTTTTAGCGGAAGTGCATAGGAAACATTGTAGTCAAAATCCGGAGAAACGGTAATCTTCGCGCTATCGGTGGTAACGCGTTGTCCTTTCTTAATAACGATAGAGGCAGGATAACTACAAACACTGGCCGGTGGAGCAACATATTTGGTACCATTCTCTTTATTAAATCTATCCAAAGAGGCCTGGTCAATCCCCAATTCCACGGTAATATCGGTTGGAGCAACATCCTGACCTGAATAACTTACATTGATATTAAATGATTTAGACTGCCCTGGTTTTAGCAGGCCCAAATCCTGGCTGTACAAAGGATAAAAGGAAGAACTTGCGGCGGTATTGGATCCGGTATTTTTAAATTCAACTATATTACGTGGTCCATCTCCGTCCAGCGTTGTTGCCCGCTTTTTCAAACAGGAATTAAGGGTTAAAATAGCCGAAGTGGCCAATATTATATTCAATAAATATTTCATTTTCATTTTACTTTTTTTTTCGTGATTATTATGGCATTGCCCAGAAAATTAACGAGCTCAACGGGTTTATTCCGTTAGGAGTATTTGGGTTACTGCTTATTTCCGCAGAAGGATATGCCACGCGTGTTGGCAACTTATCCGGCCTGGCAGATTGAGATTGAGTAGAAGCAAACGTCTGGTTCCCGTCCGCGCCTGCTACGCTTATAATCACAGGATAATGAGTGCGTCTATAGTCATTCCATGCCTCGTTTGAGTTGACCATATTCAAAGCAATAAATTTCTGAGTTATTATTGCCTCTATTTTCTGTGCTGTCGTTGTGGCAAGTGAAAAATTTACCAGGTAGCTATCGCTATTATTATCCAGGTAGCTCTGAAAATCAGCTGCAGGATCTCCGCTTATTGTTCCATCAGGAAGTTCATACAAATAATGGAAAGATGATTTTATACCCAGCCGGAATAAACTATCCGCGTTGGATGTGATGATTCCCCTGACAGCCGCTTCAGCCTGCAAAAAATAACTTTCGGCAGCAGTAAGGATTGGCATGCTGGCATTCGGCCCTTTCAACACACCGGTTGCGTTGCCGGCAGAACTCCCTGTTCTGTTACTACTAGGGTACCAGAAACTTCCTGCGGGGCTTGGTTTTACACTATTGTTATTTTCAAAACCCAAACGGTTGGTAGGGGTACTTGGAAACTGATAATAAATGGCGTTTCCTCTTCCATTATCACTTAATTTTTTACCATTATAAAATCCTAAGATAAAGGTTGAAGGCATCCATGCTTTATTGCCATCAGATCCTGTGTAGCTATAAGCCCAGGTATTCCATTTCGGATTTTGTTTCCCATTATCCCTGGTGTATCCGGGATTTATTAAAGCATCATCCGTCAAAAATCCAGCGGGATCAAAAGTGGTATTCGTAAACTGAGCCTTGCCGTTGCCGGTTATCAGGAGTCTTAACTTAAGCGTGTTAGCAAATTTCTTCCACCTGTTCATGTTTCCACTGAACAAAGGATCCTGGGCACTTGTAACTGTCGAAGGACTTATTGGTGCTGCTTGTCCCTGGTTTATCAAAGCAATTGCAGTGTCCAGTTGTTTAGCCAGATCAGCATAAACTAAAGCAGGATCATCAAATTTCGGAGTTGTATTACGATTTCCCTGCAATGCGTCAAAATAAGGAATGGAATTATAGGTATCTACCAACAATTCGAAATTATGAGCCAACATAATACGGGAAATAGCATTAAAGTAGGTTAAGGAAGAATCTTTTGATAATGATTTTGCCAAATAAAAATCTTCATTAACGTCATACAATCCCCATAAACCATTATAGTTTGTAACAGAATAATTATACGTCACGTTTGAACCAAAGCCACCGTAACCGCCGGCGTTTGCCATATACATCCCGCTTTGAGCGCCATACGTGTTATACCCGTTCAGGTTGCTTGCTGTTGCCGTAATGGCCTGCGGTATTAACAGCTGCGGTGTTGAAGCTGTGGGCTGATTGGGATTTTTATTGATATCAAGATACTTTTTACATGACGTGCCGGCAAAACCGACAAATAAAACCATGAAAAAGTAAATTATTGTATTTTTCTTCATTTTAAAATTTGTTTAATTGAATGATCTTAGATTTCGCATTAAAACTTGAATATTACGGAAGCACCATAAAACCTTGAAGGAGGAGTTTGACCTAAGCCGGTTAATCCAATACCGTTACTGTTGTATCCGGCATCACTGTATTCAGGATCAGTATAAATATTGTCCTTTGGAAGCCAGATCAGCAAATTCCTTCCCTGAACGCTGACTGTTGCTCCTTTAATGTATTTTTTATCTCCAAAGAGCCTATCCGGCAAATCATAAGAAATAGACACTTCCCTGAGTTTCCAAAAATCAGCAGAGGTAACATAATTGGAAGAAACATCCATATTTGCTGTAGCATCACTCCAAAAACCAGCATTTCCATTACCATCTTTAACTGTAATATTCGTATTAGGAACATATTGCTTTTTAGTATCGTCCCAATAAGATGAATTAGGGAATACGAA
>JAHEZB010000384.1 GCA_023251285.1 Chitinophagaceae bacterium
TTCCTTCAAGAGGTTTGATAGGATTGCGTTCCAACATGCTTACAAATACCGCCGGTGAAGCTGTAATGGCACATCGTTTCCTTGAATACAAACCATGGAAAGGATATATTCCGGGAAGAAGCAACGGCGTTCTCATTTCCAAAAACCAGGAAAGAACTACAGGATATTCTATTGATAAATTACAGGATCGAGGAAGGTTTTTTGTAGACCCGGGAGAAGAAGTTTATGTAGGACAGATTATCGCCGAGCACATCAAGCCGGGAGATCTGATTGTAAATGCTACGGAACCTAAAAAACTTACCAACCATCGTGCAAGCGGCGCTGATGATGCATCACGTATAGCTCCTAAAATACAAATGACCCTGGAAGAATGTATGGAATATATTCAGCAGGATGAATGTATTGAAGTAACACCAAAATTCATCCGGATGCGCAAGGTAATTCTTGATGAAGATGAAAGAAAGAAAACACAGCGGATGCAAAAAGTAGAAGCTTAAGAAAAAACAAATAGCTGACCAGGCGTAACAATTGTTACGCCTTTTTTTATGTCCTTTGTAAAAAGATCTGTTCTGGATAGTCACTTACTTTTCTGGCATTCATGTGTCTTTTGAATGCGAACGGTTGTTTTTATTTGCAAAATGTAAATCTGTATTATTTGTCCATTTGCTGTAAATAAAACCATGCCCTGAAAGCATTTTTTTGATACCAATGAATGAACTCTTTGGAGGAATTTCCATTCACAATTATTCAAAACTTTTTTAATAAAATTAGCGTGCACTGGCATATGTTTTGATTTACTTTATTGCAAATAAGATGGTAACTCAAATAGTTACTATACTTAAAACTATAATGGAATTAAATAAGCCAACGCAACCAACCAACCCGGCAATATGGCCGGATGAGCGTATCCATCTTTTAGAAGTTATCGGGAATGCCAGCATCGGCGGCATGGAAAATTACCTCAAAGATTTTATAGCCAATTTACCCCCTGAAAAGTTTTCTGTTACGTGTATTTGTCCTTACGAAAGTTCATTTACATCTTCATTACGTCAGCTGGGAGTAGAGGCTATATATATTACCCCAATTGCTGATGATCCATCGTGGCGTTCTATTCAATTAACCGTTGAGATTTCCCGGCTTCATCACATCGATTTGCTACACGCACACATGCCAAAAGCCCACGTTCTTGCAGGATTAGCAGGGTGCCTGTTGCATAAACCCGTTGTTGCTACCATTCACGGTATGAATGTCACGTCACACGAGCTGGGCATCACCCGCGGTGTCGGGTCGTATGTGATCACCAACTGCCAGGAATCATTTACCCAGGCTCTCGCCATGGGCATTCCGCCAGAGAAACTGTCACTTGTCCGTAATGGCGTAGATACAAAAACTTTTAATCGTCAGCCTTCTTCCAATATACTTCATGACTCTATTCATGTTCCCCCCGGCACCCGGTTGGTTGGTTTTGCCGGCCGGCTCGAGCATGAGAAAGGTCCTGATCTGTTTATCCGCGCAGCAGAATATGTTCATCAGCATTATCCGGATGTGCATTTTGTAGTTGCCGGTGAAGGATGTATGCGAGGTGAAATGGAGCAAATGTGCAAACAAATGCGGTTAGATCAGCACGTGCATTTTGTCGGTTGGGTAAACGATACATCCTCCTTTTATTCCAACCTGGATGTATTGGCACATACTTCCAGGAGCGACGGTACTTCGCTGGTACTTTTAGAGGCTATGGCTTGTGCCTGTCCGCAGGTGGGAATTGCTGTGGGAGGAGTAAGAGAAATTATTGAAAACGAAAGTACCGGAATGCTTGCAGGTGCAGGCGACTGGCAGGAAGTTGGAATAAAAATCATTCAACTGCTGGAGGAGCCGGATAGAATGAGAAGCATGGGCGAAGCGGCGAGGATACGTCTTGAGGAATTGTTCGATGTCGTAAAAAATACACAAAGAACCGCAGAAGTGTTGCAAAAAATTGCCGTGACCGGCTTAAATGGCATCCGCTTGCCTTACAATTCGATTTTATCAGCACAAACATCATCCAGGGAAAAAAAACAACCCGGTTTAAAGAAAACCAGTGTGAACTGAGATTTTTGCATGCTTTAGCACCAGATTAAAATGAATCAGAAAAATAAAGGGAATTACAAAAATTCTTTATCGTGAATCAACCCTTCAGCCGGATTTCTTTTTATATAGTGGCGCATGCCGATGACTGGCAACTGTTTATGCAGCCTCATGTTTACCAGGATCTGGTTGACCCACATATAAAAGTAATTTTCATCATAACGACAGCGGGAGATGCCGGCTCTGACGAGCATTATTGGCGTGCACGTGAAAAAGGTTGCGAAAGTTCAATACGTTTTTGCCTTGCTCCACGATTATCATTAACGGAATCATCTGATGTGGGCAATTTTAGCGGACATCAAATTTATTACTCCACTATTAATCATACGACTTCATATTTTCTGCGGCTGCCAGATGGAAATCTTGATAGCAAAGGCTTTGAAAAATATAACCACGAAAGCCTTCCCCGGTTGAAAGATGCAGCAATTGCTAAAATCACTGCTGTAGATAAATCAACCAGTTATAATGACTGGGAAGATCTCTGTAAAACAATTGAAGCAATTATTTTATATGAGAGCGCCGAAATTCCTGAAATATCGCTCAATTACTTAAATCCTGATAAGATTGAAAATCCGGGGGATCATCCTGACCATACCGCAACGGGCGAGGCTATCATGCAAATCGCCTCGGGTGCTTCTTTTATTCAAAATCTATTTGTAGGTTATAGCGTAAATAATGTTGATAACAAATTAAGCGATCAGGATTTGTTTTGGAAAGCTGCAATGTTTGCCGCTTATGAAAAAACAGTTTTTGACCTTAGTGGTTATAGTACCTTGCGCGAAGGTTTGGAGATTTATAACAGATGGTGTGTGAGTGCTGCAAAGTTCATTACCATTAATCCGAAGCAGCCTTAACAGCAAGGGATGTTGTCCCACGAGGATTCGAACCTCGACATACAGAATCAAAATCTGTTGTACTACCCTTATACTATGGGACAAAAGGAGTGCAAAAGTAAGGTTATCACCTCTATTTTCAAAACTTCAAAAGGGGAATTTTAAAAAGATTTTTTCCCAGTAAATCAACACCTGCCCGTCCGGCCAGGGCGGGAATAACCTCATTTCCTATTTCTCTTATTTAAATGAATCCGGAGGTCATTATTACATTTTTATTCCACGACTTTCCTGGTCAGATAACCGCTATAATCGGGCACCACTACCGGGTAATCTTCCTGCATTAAAAAGGAAGTAAGAATAAAATCTGCTGTAGTTCGGTTGCAAGCCATAAGGATATTCCACGCTACAGCCAGCCGAAGCAACGCTTTTACGTCGCTGTCGTGCGGTTGCGCTTCCATCGGGTCCCAAAAGAAAACCATCATATCCAGTCTCTCTTCTGCGACCATCGCTCCCATTTGTTGATCACCACCCAAAGGGCCGCTTAATAGTTTTTTAACCGGCTGACCCAATTTTTCTTCTATTAATTTACCGGTAGTGCCGGTAGCAAAAAGTTCATGCTGTGATAAAACGGTTCTGTTGTAATACGCCCATTCTATCAGGTCTTTCTTTTTATTATCATGCGCTACAAGAGCGATTCTTTTTTTGGAGGAGATAATTCTGATATGGCCCATAGAGTTTTACTTATTTATACAAGAAAAAGAAAAAGATAACCCAACGCCTGAAAATAAGAATCTTATCTATTT
>JAHEZB010000385.1 GCA_023251285.1 Chitinophagaceae bacterium
ATTGGTTCACATCCATTCTGGATGGCGCAGATAGATCAGATTGATATCACTGCCGCAATGCAATTTGAAATGATCCCTAAACTTGGAAACCAGTTGATTCGCTTTGGCGATGCGAATAATTACGAGGAAAAGTTTAACAAATTACTTGCCTTTTATAAACAAGTGCAGACAAGAATCGGATGGAATAAATACTCTGTTCTCGACATACGCTTTAAAAACCAGGTGGTTGGAGTAAACAGGAACGCCGCAGAAATAAAATCGGATTCCTTACGCTCCATACAAATCATGAAAAGCCTGATTGAAGAAGCGAAAAAGAATTCAAACGATTCCACCAAAATTCAATTGCCGGCTGCATCTGATGATAATGAAAGAGTAAATAATTCACCGGTTTTAGAAAACGTACCCGGTGAAACAATCAACGATCGATCAGCGGACGTAAATAATTCCGAAAAGAAAATTAATACAGTAATTCCTGTCCATGTTGATGAAAAGCCTTCTTTGAAAAAATCCAACACCTCTGGAAATAAAGCAGTAACAAAGCGTTCCACATCCAGTGAAAAACCGCCTCCCAAAGAGGAAAAAAGGACGGTGGAAAAGCCGGTCGTTAAAAAGGCAGTCGAAACGCCAAAAGAAGAAACAAACAAAGTGCCTAAAGCGTTGATGCCGGCAAAGAGTGATTATTGAGACGAAGAAGCAAGAAGCAAGACAGAAGTAGCAGGAATTAAGAAATAAAATAAACAACATAGTACAACCCAATCTTTGATAAAAAGATAAAACAACAAACACATGAACAACGAACAACCCATTATCGTAGGCCTCGACATTGGCACGACTAAAATCGCTGCTATTGCCGGAAGAAAAAATGAGTTTGGCAAACTCGAAATTCTTGGCTTTGGACGTGCTAACAGCAACGGTGTGCAACACGGCATGGTGTTGAACATTGACCAAACCATAAAAGCCATTCAAACAGCTCTGGAAAATTGCTATGCCAGCAACCCAAATCTGCCCATAACAGAAGTGTATGTGGGCATTGCGGGCCATCACATTAAAAGTCTTCAAACCCGCGGTGATATTGTAAGACAGAACACGGAGGAAGAAATTATGCAATCTGAAATTGATCAACTGGTAAATGATCAATATAAAACTTATATCCCTGCCGGAGATCAGATCATTGATGTAATTCCACAGGAATTTACGGTAGATAATTTTCAAAATATTCCTGATCCAATTGGGTATAGTGGTGTAAAAGTTGGTGCAAATTTTCACATTATTACCGGTGATAAAAACGCCATCAGAAACATAAACCGCAGTGTGGAAAAAGCCGGATTGAACATACAGGATCTCGTGCTTCAGCCGCTTGCCTCTGCAGCTGCAGTAATGTGTGATCATGATTTAGAAGCGGGCGTTGCTATTGTTGATATCGGTGGTGGCACTACCGATCTGGCTGTTTTTTACGAAGGAATTTTAAAACACACCGCTGTCATTCCTTTTGGTGGAGAGAATATTACCAATGATATTAAAATCGGGTTGGGCGTTTTAAAAACACAGGCCGAACAAATGAAAGTTCAGTTTGGAAGTGCGTTGGCTGATGAAGCAAAATCAAACACATTTATCACGATTCCCGGCCTGCGTGGCATGGCAGCGAAAGAAATAAGTGTAAAAAATCTTGCAGCAATCATCCAGGCGCGAATGAGCGAGATAATGGATTTTGTTTCTTATAATTTAAAACAGATAGGGCTTGATAACAGAATGCTCAACGGTGGCATAGTGCTTACCGGTGGCGGCTCACAACTGAAACATCTGATTCAACTCACAGAATATGTTACTGGTTTAAATGCCCGTATCGGGTATCCGAACGAACACCTTGCAGCCGGCCATATTGAAGAATTGGCAAAACCAATGTATGCAACTTGCCTCGGTTTGATTTTAAAAGGATACAATGATTATGAAAATAAACGGAAACAGTTTGAGCAGAAATTCGCAAAAATTTCTATTCCAAAAGGCTTACAGGAAGCAATAGCAGAAGAAGAACCGGTTGAAGATATTCCGGAAAGAATGAATGTGGTAAAGCCAAGAAAAACACTGAAAAGTTTTTTGGATTCCTGCAAAAACGGATTAATAGAAATGTTTAAAGACGAAGGAGATTCAGAATTATAAAACACCAATAATTACAAATAACCCATTAAACAAACAATCCCTTTATTTCCCTAAAAAAAGTAAAAGGATAATCACTAACCAACAAAATAAAATACCCTTCGGGGAACAAGGAGGAACCTTACTATGATTCAATTTGATTTGCCCAAAGAGCAATCGTCTATCCTTAAAGTAATAGGCATAGGCGGTGGTGGCAGCAATGCTGTAAACCACATGTTCAGTCAGAACATTGACGGCGTAAACTTTATTATTTGCAATACGGATGCACAAGCGATAACGACAAGCAAAGTGCCTAATAAAGTGCAACTTGGCCCGCATTTGACGCAGGGATTGGGAGCAGGAGCCAATCCGCAAATTGGCCGTGAAGCGACAGAAGAAAGTCTTGAAGAAATAAAAAAGATTCTTGAGGTAAATACAAAAATGGCATTCATCACAGCAGGAATGGGCGGAGGTACAGGAACCGGTGGCGCACCGATCATTGCAAAAATTTGTAAAGATCTCGGCATTCTTACCGTTGGAATAGTAACGACTCCATTTGGCTATGAAGGTAAAAAAAGAATTGCACAGGCACAGGAAGGGATCAATAAATTAAAAGAAAATGTCGATACACTTTTGGTGATCAGCAACGATAAATTGCGTCATCAGTTTGGAAACCTCACAATGAAAGCCGCTTTTGCAAAAGCTGATAATGTGTTAGCAACAGCAGCAAAATGCATTACCGACGTAATCAACAGTACCGGGCAGATAAATGTGGATTTCGCCGACGTATGTACGGTCATGCGAAACGGTGGTGTGGCGATCCTCGGTAGTGCAGAAGCGGAAGGTGAAAACCGCGCGCAGAAAGCAATTGAGCAGGCATTGAACTCACCTTTATTAAATGATAATGATATTAAAGGGGCAAAATGGATTCTGATCAATATCAATTCTGCACAGGGTGAATTTGAATTTACCATGGATGAAGTAGATACGATTCAAAGCTATTTGCTGAGCCAGGCAGGAGAAGATTCTGATGTGATTCTTGGATTGGGCTATGATAGTTCACTGGATAATAAAATCGGTATAACACTGATTGCAACAGGCTTTGAGCATAAAGAACCTTTTGACAAACAAGAAGAACCTGTGGCAGAAGTGAAAAAAGAAAATGAAAAAGTTGTAGTCGTTTTGCAGGAAGAAAAAAAGAAACCAAGTCAGCCACTTTTTCTTTTTGATGAAAAAAACGAATCGCTAATCAACAAAAATGAAGTGATTAAAGAAGAAAAAGCTGCTGAACAGAAAGAAAATATTTTTAAGACTTTGAAAGAGGAAGATGTATATGCCGCTTTACATAATGAAGATGAGGAAGCAGAGAAAATGGCCCCAAAAATCGTAGAAATTCCACAAACGGAAATCGTAAAACCACGAGTGCCGGATGAGACAATTACTGTTGATAAATCATCTGAAACTATTGTGCGTTTCGAATTATCTTCGGACTTCAATCCTGTACCTCTGAAAACTGGATCTGTTGAGCAGAACAAAGCAGAAGCATCAAATCAATCAGAAAAAAAAGAAATTAATAAAGAGGCTAGCACCGTCCCAACGTCAGGCGGTTTTTTGGCTAAACC
>JAHEZB010000386.1 GCA_023251285.1 Chitinophagaceae bacterium
AACACTTGCTACATCTAATGGATTCACACGGTCAAGATCACCCTGGATGCCGTCAATTAATATTAGGGGCGTACCACCGTTAATTGAATTAAATCCACGAATATTTATTTCAGGATTATCGCCCGGATTTCCACTATTTGATTGAATGTTCAGGCCTGGCAGCAAACCCTGCAAGGATGCTATAATACTTGGAGTTGGCCTCCAACCGATATCATCACCACTGATCTGATCAACCGCACCCGTAAGGTTCGCTTTTTTCTGCATACCATATCCCACCACTACTACATCGTTCAAACCAGTAGCTTCTTCTTTTAGCGTAACATTAATTTCAGTTTGTTTTCCCAACTTTACTTTTTTTGTTTGATAACCTACACTTGAAATTTCGAGTACAATATTTTTATTGTCCGAGACAGTCAGTGTAAAGCGACCATTATTATCTGTCGAAGTCCCTGTTTTGGTGCCTTCTATTAAAACCGATACATTCTGCAAAGGCTCTCCTTTCTGGTTTAGAACCCGTCCATGAATTTCGGTGGGTGGCGGTGAAAAAAAGGTTACTTCGCTACTATCGTTAGGAGCAAAAACTTTTCTGGTGATTACAACCGTATTATTGTTAATAGAATATTCCAGGTTTTGACCTTTAAAACATTCATTTAATACTTCTTTAACGGGTGCATTTTTTACATCTATAGTTACCTGTGGTAGATCTGCAAGCATTTCTTTTGTGTAAAGGAAGCCATAGCCGGCTTGGCGTTCGATTTCATGAAAGACTTTTTCAACAGGTGCGTCTTTTAGTGAGAGCGTTACCTGTGAAAAGCTTTTTGCCTGTACCTGCAAAAAAGCAACTGTTAAGAAAAAGGCAGTGAGCTTCATAACTTTTAGATATTGAGACGGCAGCCTCCGCCTTAGCAAAAAGTTACCGCTAATGGATAAAATCATACTTTTGTGTTTTGGGTTTTAAAATGAATGATCGTAACTGTTTTATTTATTTGGTTACCCAAAATCTCCACCGTTCCGACTGCCGTCGGGGCGGTTTTTTTTAAGGTAACTTTATTTTGTTTCTGTCTCTTGTAGAAAAATTATTTTTTAAAAGGCATTACTGTAATGCTGCGCCCGCTTATAGCAAAACTTACTGTTCTGGTCTTTTCCAGTATTCCCAGTATTTGCGAGATATTTTCATAACGCGAACGATTAATCACTCCAACAAATTCTTCATTCGTAACATTTCCCTGGTAGCTTACATCCACATCGTACCATCTTGCTAATTGCCGCATTACCGACCGGATGTTTTCGCCCTGGAAAATAAAGCGGCCATTTTTCCACGCTACTGCAGCATCCACATCAGTTGTCTGAATGTGGATGTTCCGCTCTCCAGGCAACGATGACACAACTGTCTGTTCACCTGGTTTGATCATTTTGCTGACCCCTGCCCAGCTAACTTTTACACTCCCCTCCAATAGGGTGGTTTTCATTGTCGTCTCGTCAACGTATGAATTAATATCAAAGTGGGTTCCCAACACTTCTACTGTCATATCACCGCTCTTTACATGAAAAGGCATTTCTGCGTTATGTGCCACTTCAAAATATCCTTCTCCGGTAAGTGATACATTTCTTTCTTTACCACTAAAGAATGTCGGGAAGCGCAGAGATGATGCGGCATTGAGCCACACCTTACTTCCATCCGCCAACACAAGCTGGTATTGCCCTCCGCGCGGCGTTGAAATGGAATTGTACAATACTTCACCTGGTTTCTCATTTAAGGCACTATAAGTAAGACGACCGCTGCCGGTCTTGATAATTTTTGTCTTTCCCTGTTGTGTCAATGCTCCGTTGGCAGCGCTGTCCAGGATAACTTGCGCGCCGTTTGCCAAAGTAAGTATCGCCTTGTTTCCGCCGGGAGCTACATCAATTTTATACCGCTTTTGTGTTTCGGTTTTAGCAATTTGTTTTGGAGCATCATGATTAAAAATAAAATAGGCGCCTGCTGAAACTAATAAAATAATAACAGCCGCAGCGGCAATCCACGCCAGCGCAGGCCTTTTCCCGGTGATCACCGGTGTATTAACGATCTTAGTATATATGGCATCCCAATCCACATCAGGCAACGGTTTATCATTCTTATGAACCGACCACAATTCCCTGATATTATCCTTCAGTAAGGCATCATCTTTTGACTTTCTTATCCAACAGAATAACTCCTTTGTCTCCCAGGGCGTAGAAGCGTCTGCGGCATATTGTTCCAAAAGATATTTTAAACGGTCATTGCTCATAATTGCGATTCTTTATACACGGAGTGTTAAATAAAATAAAAGTACCAGCCAGGCGGCAAATATTTTTTTATTTAATCAGAAATACGATCAATGACATAACTAACATAGCAGTTCTTTTCAAAAACAGGCGGATCGTTTTCATCGCTTCTGCCAGGTGATTTTTTACAGTATTCCTGGAGATCTTCATGCGGGCAGCAATCTCATCATAACTTAATCCTTCCTGCTTGTTTAATTGATAAACAGTGCGCTGCTGCGGTGAAAGCTGCTGTACAGCTTCATGAATCAGTTTGCCGGTTTCATTGCCTGCGATCGCATCTTCTGTTGTATTTTGAATATCTGTAAGCTGTCGCATGATCGTCTTTAAAAGTTCGCGGTTACGGGATGCTTTTTTTAAATGTGCATAAATCGTATTGTAGGTAATGGTAAAAATATAAGCTTCGGGATCATTGACACCGGCCAGTCTTCCTTTAGCGACCCAGACTGAAAGAAATACATCCTGTACAATTTCTTCCGCTCCTGTTTCTGATTTCAGCATTTTCAGGGCTACGGAGAATACTCTTTTTTTATAAAGCTCAAAGATGGTTTTGAATGCGCTGTCGTCGCCATTAGCAAGGCTGCCAAAGAGTTCCTTTATATCATATAGGTCATGAGCAATCATAATAAAAAGCAGTAACGGGTTCGTTCAAAAATTAAATTGAAAGTAGTAATAAATTTATTGACAAGGACGGAATAAATAAAAACTTGCTGACATCGTGGAAATCAAAGCAATCAATGTAAGAGGATCTTCACAAAACCGTTAAGAAATGTTTAAGTATCACATTTTGAAATATTTTATAAACAAGGGCTGGGCATATTGCCAGATAAACACAAGAAGAAACAATCATTAACTCATGAGCAACGGCAAATTGAGTTTCTTAAAAAGGAGCCAGAAGACGCTAAATTACGGCTGAACGCACCGGAGAATGATAAAGATGTTTTTGTACTAAACGCAATGTCCACGGTGTGAGAGGTTGCAGAGAAAGGAATATTATGATCCATGAAATATTAAGCAGTATCAGGCGACATTTAATGTACATAACCGTGAAAAGCATTTATGATTGAGCAAGACGTGAGTACATTTACGTCGCCATTATGGTAATTGCATTTTGCTTCTCATAACCATAGCGTGTCCACAAACACAACTGATTGAGGAAGCGATTCGCAAGGACGGACGGAAGCGATAATATCCTGACCTGATACTGAAAACATCGCTCAGGATGTTTGCCGATATAATAAATGAGCATTACCAGGCGAATCGCAATGAATTGTTACTATGCGATTCCCGTGGAGGCAAAGTGAGTTTACAAAACAACCGGTAAAATTATTTTTTAGGTTAATAAAGATTAACCGCAAAGCAAAATTAGTTCTTTGAAATGTCTAAATACGTTAGTAATTTTAACCTAAAATATTTAGTTATGTTTTCTACCCTTAGCGCTTTTGAATTTC
>JAHEZB010000387.1 GCA_023251285.1 Chitinophagaceae bacterium
GCTGATCGATGTTTTGGTAAATGGAAATGCAGAAAGTGCTGATCAACAAATAATATTCAATGATTCATTGAAGCAGGAAATTCAACGCTCACTCACGTTGCTCACCCCGCGTCAAAAAGAGGTGATCTGTTATTTTTATGGAATTGGTGTTGATGAACCGGTAAGCCTGGAAGATCTGGGTTTGAGATATGGCCTTACGAGAGAAAGAGTAAGACAGATAAAAGACAAGGCATTGGAAAAATTGAAATCATTTACAGGTTCTAATCTTTTGAAAGAATATATGGGCGTTTAAAAAAATCTTTTCGTCATAGTTGTAAGTTTAAAGTTAGAGTGAATATCTTCAGCGGATATTCACTTTTTGTTTTTGCAAAAAATCAACGATAAAAATCCGTGCTAAAAAAAGTATAAAAAAAATCGTAAAGTGAAATTGATTTCAGAAAGGCATTAATCTTGTATCAGCGAGTAAAAGTTATTCAAAAAAAAAACACTTTATGAAAATTTCAAAAATGTTGTTGCCATTACTTATTTTAAGTTTTGCATTTACAACAGCAAAAAGCCAGGACAAACAGGATGATAAGATAGATGCCGCCACAAAGGTTTTAAAAGATTTCAGCGAAATGAAGGAAAGCATTCCGCAGGAACTTTTAAAAGTAACGCAGGGAATTATCGTAGTGCCTAAATTGATCAATGCCGGTTTTGTATTAGCAGGAAAAAGAGGAAAAGGAATCGCAATGGTAAAATTAGAAGATGGCAGCTGGAGCGATCCCGTATTTGTTACCATTACAGGCGGCAGCGTTGGTTTCCAGGCAGGAGTTCAATCTGTGGACCTCGTTTTAATTTTTAAAAACCGTGAAACGTTGCAGGATATTGGCAAGGGCAGTTTTACATTAGGCGGAGATATTTCCGTAACTGCCGGCCCTGTGGGGCGCAATTCAACAGCCAGCACAGATTATAAGATGGAAGCAGAAGTTTATTCATATTCCAGGAGCAAAGGATTATTTGCCGGAATCAGTTTGAGTGGTTCTGCAATTTCCGTTGATGCAAAAGCAAACGAAGCTTTTTATGGCAATGATGATGATGCAAAAACAATATTTTCAAATACTGACAGCGACTCTCAAAATGTGCAGGCGTTGAAAGATGTTTTGAAAGGAATGGGTGAATAAATTTTGAAGGAAAAGAAAATAGAAAAAGACGGTATTTGTTTGCTTGCTGAATTTTAAGTTGTGGAAATTGTTTCGAACACGGATAGCTTTAGACTTATGATCAAAAGCATGAATCACAAGGTGTTAAACGGATATAAATTCCTCTTTGATAACTATTGGATTCGATTTTTACTGAAGGTTATTCAGTATCATATGCCCATTTAACCAAAGTAGCGCCCCAGGTAAAACCGCCACCAAACGCAGCAAGAACGATCAAATCTCCTTTATGTAACTGCTTTTCCCATTCCCATAAACACAACGGAATGGTTGCTGATGTGGTATTTCCATAACGCTGAATATTGATCATTACCTTATCCATACTCAATCCCATCCTGTTTGCAGTTGCATCAATAATTCTTTTATTCGCCTGGTGAGGAACGAGCCAGGCAATGTCATTTCCTGTCAGCTGATTTCTTTCCAATAATTCATAAGAAACATCAGCCATTCCTTTTACAGCAAATTTAAAAACTGCTGGTCCTTCCTGGAAAATATAATGTTCTTTTGCCATTACGGTTTCTACAGAAGCTGGTTTTGCAGAACCACCCGCCACCATTTTCAAATATTCTTTGCCTACGCCGTCAGTTTTTAAAAGGCTATCCTGAATTCCATAACCTTCCTCATTCGGTTCTAATAAAATCGCTCCGGCTGCATCGCCAAAAAGTACGCAGGTTTTGCGATCGCTGTAATCCACAATGCCGCTCATTTTATCAGTACCAACGACAACTACTTTTTTATAACGGCCACTTTCAATAATAGAAGCGCCGGTAGTAACACCAAATAAAAATCCGGAACATGCGGCAGAAAGATCAAAGCCAAATGCATTTTTCGCGCCTACTTCATAAGAAATAATTTGAGCAGTGGACGGGAAAGTCATATCTGGTGTAACAGTGCAGCAAATCAAACAATCTATTTCGATAGGATCAATTCCTCTTTTTTTGCAAAGCTCCAAAACGGCAGGCAATGCCATCTTGGAAACGCCCATATTTTCTCCCTTTAAAATTCTTCTTTCTTCTACGCCGGTGCGGGTTTTGATCCATTCATCGGAAGTTTCAACCATCGTTTCCAGTTCAGCATTCGTAAGACGATACTCTGGCACATATGCACCAACAGCAGTGATCGCAGCGGAAATTTTATTACTCATGTATGAAAAACATATTTTAGATAAGGCGGCAAAAATACAATATCCAAGGCATTCATTTTTTCATAGAGAAAAAATACATCGGCGTATGCGTTTAGAA
The DNA here is from genome assembly GCA_023251285.1 of Chitinophagaceae bacterium. Classification (GTDB taxonomy): domain Bacteria; phylum Bacteroidota; class Bacteroidia; order Chitinophagales; family Chitinophagaceae; genus Ginsengibacter. Next base: position 2,441 of record JAHEZB010000387.1, read on the forward strand.
TTTTCAGTAAAACAATAAATAAACGATATTTAAATTAAGAATAATCAGTAGATTGATTAATTGAAGAACAAGACTTTTCACTTATTAAGCAATTTTGTTGTAAGCAACCTTTCTCAACGTTACTCTGGCTCATTAGTTGGTATAAACGATTCTAAAATTCATTTCGATGCCTTTACCGCAACAAATTATCTATCTGTTCATCATGGCTTTGCCCATTGCATGCGTAGCATGGACCGTCACGCACGAAGAAGTATTTCGTGAACCAAGAGAATATTGTGAAAAAAAATCCCAAAATGGTAAAAGTATTGGGGTTCGCAAATTTTTTTATCTTTTTACCTGTGAATATTGTTTCAGCCATTACGTGGTGCTTATTTTTTTGATCATTACACAATACCAGCTTCTTTACACTGGTTGGCGTGGATATTTAATTGCTTTTTTTGGATTGGTCTGGATTGCCAATGTGTATATGAGTTTGTTTGGGTTTATACGCGTCGGAATGAAAAGTGAAAAAATAGAATCAAAAATAAAGGAGGTGAAACTGAAAGAATGTGAGGAAAACATTTAATGTGAAATTTCAGCAAAAGAACAAATAACACGGATTTCTGTTTTCACATTCCAAGCAAAAAAGAAAATTCGGCTTGCTTCACGCTGCTATTATATATTTTACTGAATAATATGCATCTCATTAAGCCGAATTACTTATTTTTGACCTCTTTTCAAAAAACTATGATCGCCTACTTGTCCGGAAAATTTTCTCATAAAAATCCAGCAGTTGTATATGTCGATGTACAGGGCGTAGGTTATGAAGTCAATATCAGTTTGAATACTTATGCGCAAATTCAAGGTTTACACGAAGGGAAACTTTATACTTATTTACAGATAAAAGAAGACGCGCATACCATTTATGGCTTTTTTGATGCGGGTGAAAAAGAAATGTTTGTGTTGCTTATCAGTGTTTCCGGCGTCGGCGCGGCTACTGCAAGAATGATGTTGTCAGGTATGAAACCTGAAGAAATCAGCAATGCGATTATGATGAAACACACGTCTGTATTGGAAAGTGTAAAAGGAATCGGCAGAAAAACGGCTGAAAGGCTGGTGCTTGAACTCAAAGATAAAGTGTCAAAATTATCGGGCACTACTGCCGCAAATTCATTTGGCGGCAATACTTTTGAGCAGGATGCGTTAAATGCATTGGTAGCGCTCGGAATAGCCAGGCCGGTAGCTGAACAAGCGATAAAAAAAATTGTACTTTCGGAGCCATCAATAAATTCCTTAGAAACATTAATCAAAAAAGCACTAAAA
>JAHEZB010000388.1 GCA_023251285.1 Chitinophagaceae bacterium
ATCCTTATCGGCTGAATTATTTTTGTTTCGTGGAGAAGAAAAATTTTTATAATATTCATCCCAATACACATATTGCGGTTGAAAACGTAAGTAGGCAGTTACATATTCGAAGTATTTATAGTTATCGTTTGTCAATAAAAAATAATTACTGAAAATCCTTGGCGCTATATGCAGATAAAGTCTTCCCTTGCCTGAAAAAAGTATAATATAATTTGGCAGATTTTTTTCATTAACTCCCAAAACCCTTGTGAATGTGGTATCAAAGCCGCTAAAATAATTAAGAAAAGGAAAGTAGTAATATTGGTATTTGGGAGAATTAAAATCATTGTCGTAAAACATGCTGACCTGTGTATCATGCATTTTCCCATTCACCTCACTCATAATTTCACCCTTTCTGTCGACTGTACAATAAATTGCATCCAGCAATTTGTGATCAATAAAATCTGCAGAAATAAACAGATCATTGCCTGCTTTGACGTATTCCATCATCGCATTCACTTCATCAACCGACAATACCAGGTCTTTGGTAATTAAAAAATAAAGTGAATAGCTGGTGGCGGAATCTTCACGCAGGAGGTGCCACGTTTCGTCAAACGGTTTTTGTTCAATGTTTATCCAATAATCTGAAAACTCTGACTGAAACCCTTTATAAGCAATGAAGGCGCCAAAAGGCAATTTATCTGTTTTGCGATAGCTTTCTTTTAATGAAGGTATTTTTTTACCACTCTTAAAATTGCAACTGGCGAGCACAGAAAAAACCAGCATGCAGAATAAGACATATTTGAAATAAATTTTCAAAACAGGTATTCAGATTTTTTTATTGAATAAATAATACAATTCTTTTAGTTTCAAATAATGATCTTCCTCAATTGGATGTTTTCCATACCATACATATTCATAGATGCGTGTTACCTCTTCAAATTCTTTAGCATGTCCACTTTCTGCCATTTCTTTTAAATATTCCTTGTTCGTTTTTTCAATGGTGAACGTTACAAATCCGCTGTCTGTAAGACTTTTAAGTGTTTTTAAAAATAAAAATCTTACCGCAAGATTGAAATCCGGTTTGGCCTCAGCATTCGCAATCAAAGCGTCATACTCAGAAACATTTTGTAAATCTTCTAAAGAGTCTTCTGCATCTTCTGATAACATTTTATTTTTCTTTCGTTGGAAGATGTCATTTTTATACAATACTTTATAAGCGATAAAGCTGATAAAAATAATTGCCAAAATCCAAAAAAATATTCTGAAAGGAAGGCTGTTTAATATCTTACCGAAAGGCGAAACTCCTGTCCGGGAATTCCCGTTACGGATAATCTTTCCTGAGTTTTCATCAAATCGTACGGTATCAGATCTGATGTCTTTTTGTTTTCTTAAAAGACTGTCGAGAAAATGCATATAGGCAAAATCGCGGCTTTGTTTCCATTTTAAAATAGTATCGTTTTCATCGGAATCTTTTTTTAAAAATCCAGTATTGTCGGAAGTTTCTGAGCTATCATTCATCCGAAAATTATGCATTTTGAGGGCACGTGTTTCGCTTGATGAATCTTTCGTTTGTGCATAACCGTTATATGAAAAAATGATTAGCAGTACACCAATGCCCGTCTGAACGACGCAGCCGGGCAGGAATATTGCTGATTTACTTTTCATAGACACTCCCATCCTTTATTATTTTTCCACCTTTTAATTCAAATCCTGTGCGGTATAAACGAATTGGATACAGGACGAAGTACCATAAAATTAAAAAAAACGAACCGGCTAAAATGATGATGCTGAAGGGAACGGGAAGGCCAATCTCAACGGAATTTTTTTCAAATGTATTGCTCATTAAATGAGTAACGTAACTTTCAAAAAAAGCAGCAATGATAAAGAACGGAATCAGGCTTACACAAATTTTTATCGCATCTTTTGCAGCCCGCAGAAAAGATTGTTTTCGCGTATATGTTCCCGGGAATAACCATCCGGTGCCTAAAATAATTCCGGCACAACTGGCAATTACAATCGACGAAATTTCAATCGTTCCGTGAATCCAGATTACCAAAACAGATTGCCATCCAAGTCCCTGCGAAAAAAAAATATATTGAAAACATCCGAGCATCAGGCCATTTGTCCACATGAATAATATGGTGCCTATTCCAAATAAAACTCCAAAGATCACTGTCTTAAATGCCACACTAATATTGTTGTAAGCGATCCGCACAAACATTGAAAAAGGATTGCTGTCTTTATAAACCCCAAATGGATCGCCTCTTTGAATGGACGAAATCGTTTCATCATAATATCCCGGCTGAATTTTGTGATTAAAAAACTGCCTCGCATAATCCGGATCATTTGTGGAAGAAACTATGCCAATAAAAACGAACGAAACAAACAGCAACAAGGTGAATAAAAAAAGTTTGTGATACTTTCTGAATAATAAAGGCAGTTCGTATTTCCAAAAACGAAGCGCGCGCGAAAAATTCTGCTTTTTATTTTGATAAATACTTTGATAAATATTTGCGGCGATTCCATTGATCCAACGCGTTACTTTACTTTTTGGATAGAAAGTTTTGGCATAAGAAAGATCGTCCAGCAAGGTCACAAAACGGTCCGCCATCTCATCAGGATCTTTGGTTTCCTCGTGTTGATATTCATTCCATTTATCAACGTTCTTTTTTATAAATCTTGCTTCACGCATACAATAAAATTAAAAGCAGCCATTGTTCATATTGTACAAAAATCTCTTTTACCAGGTTCAAATAGAAACAAATTAATGATTAAAAAAAAGAAAATAGTAATTTTTATTTTTAAATGATAAATTGCTGCTCAATGCCGCTGATACAAATAGAAACACCTTTTAATATTGAGCTTGAATTTGAAATTGCAGAAGCTCACAAAAGACTTTTCGCTTACCTGGTCGACTTTTCTATTTTGCTTTTATTCTTTATGAGCATGAAATATTTTTATTATGGTGGCTTCAATCTTACATCAACTGAATCGCTTGAAAGCCATGTTGGTCTTGACATTCTCACTATCTCTATTCCAATGTTGTTGTATTCACTGGTATGTGATGTGATGATGCATGGGCAAACAATTGGTAAAAAAATTCTGAATATCAGGGTGATAAGCCTCGATGGTGGCGAGCCTTCACTTAGTCAATATACCATACGCTGGATGTTTAAAGTTTTTGAATGGCCATTTTTTTTCGGATATACTTTTTTTAGCCTTCAGAGCATTATGGCCTATATCATGATTACGGGATTTTGGGGCGTTGTAGTTTTAATATTTATTGCGGTAAGCAAAAAAAATCAGCGGCTTGGCGACATCGCTGCCAATACGGTTGTGGTAAATACGCAATCTCCTTTTTCAGTAAATGATACCGTGTATATGCAGATCAATGATATGAATTATAGCGTTACTTTTCCGGAAGTATTAAAATTATCTGATCGCGATATCAATACGATTAAAAATGTTGTAAGCCTTTATCATAAAGAATACAATACTGAAACGTGCGACAGGCTTGCCTTAAAGGTTCAGGAAGTGTTGGAAATTCATTCAAACATGTATTCAATAAATTTTTTAGAAACACTGCTTGCGGATTATAATTACCTCGCTAACAAATAAAATAACAAAACGGCATTATTTGTTTATTTGCTGTAATCATTCAAATAATTCTGCTTTATTCTTTGGTCGCTTGTCTTCCAGCCATTTAAAATCCTTTAATTGTTTCTGATCTTCAGGAATCTGATTCATCG
>JAHEZB010000389.1 GCA_023251285.1 Chitinophagaceae bacterium
TACCTGATATCTGATTTACAAAAAGTACTTTTTTTAAATCTTCATTTTTGAAATAAAGATCAATTACATCGCCGGTCGCGCGGTTCATTCCAATATATGCACTGTCATCATCCTGCATGTAATAAATGCTTTCCGCCTGCGTCCCTTTTACCCGCATGTAATCTATCTTGCCATTGACAAAATATCCGTTGATCGTTTTGCCGGCCATCTGGTTAAAAAAACCTTCTTTTGTACGGTTTACAATCAAGCCGCTTTCAAAAACATACAATCTTTTCGGCTGCTTATTTTCTGTATAAAGAAACATCGTATCGCCGGCTATTTGCGTGTTTCCACTCCACAGTACCGGATCATAATACAACCGGAAAACAGAATCTTTGGAAGAAATAAAAAGACTATCGCTGATACTTTGTAAAGAATCATTGAAAACTTTTACATGATGAAAAGCGATAAAATACCGGATGCTTGTATCAGATTTATTGACAGAATCTTTCTTTAAATGATTAGATTTTAAGGTGTCCGGAATTTGCAAAAGTTTTTTTTCTGTTGAATCAATTTTAGAAGAATCTAATCCAATTCTTTCACTTTTATGACGAGCTGAATCCCCTGTTTTCAACGAATCTTTGTTATTCAACTTGAGTAAACGTTGATTCTTTAGGGAATCCTGCAACTGAACCGAATTCATTTCATTCTTTTTCAAAATGCTTCCTTTCAATAACGAATCATTTGATGGGCGATGATTTTCTTTTGCCGGTTTCATCAATTCATTTTCACCGGATTTCATTTTTAAAGAATCTTTTTCTAAAGGAATCTTCGATGTTGAATCTATACTTGCAGAATGTATTTTTTCAAAAAATGTAGCGGTAGAATCGTTGGTAATCGTTTCATGCACTTTTTCATTTTCAGAAATATTCACGTTCACGGTGCTGTCTGTGTGCAGTACGCGGTTAGTGTTATTTACAAAAGTAGTGAAGCCGGAAAAAATTGTATCTGCCGCAATATAAGTGCTGTCGTGTTTTTGTTTAATGATCAAAACAGGTTTTCTTGTCGCCAGGAAAGAATTGTTTTTTTTATTCATGAAAACCTGGTTGGCGATAATCGTATAACCGCCGGCAGAGTCAATTATGACCGCATTTCCCTCGAGTTGCGCATTCCCGGTTTTGTTTTCAAGCGCCATGGTATTGGCAGAATACAAACGGCCACTGCTGTCTTTAACAGTAGATCGGTTTGTAAAAAAAGCATTTCCTGTATTGAGATCATAAGTCCCCTGTGTGGTATTAATTTCTACTTCAGGAGTTTTAATATTTGTCTGGCTGATGAAGCTCGATTTGCGCGTTTGCATGTTGTACAAAAGTGAATCTGCACGAATGTGTTTTTGAGGTTCATCCAGCTTTACATTTTTTTTGAAATAAATGTCTTTGGTATCATCATAATAAGTTCCTTCAAGGCTGGTGATCACACTTTTTCCTTCAATCACTTTTCCGCCATTGTGAAAATTTCCAATCCCGGTTTGTAAGTTATAATCAAGATCATCCGTAAATAATGTTCCGCTTTTATTGGTCAGTTTTACTTTATTTTTCAGGTACGCCATTTTTTCTACACCCATATATTTTAGATACTGGCTGTATGTATGAACGGTGTCTGCCTGGTTTATTTCAATATTTCCAAACGCTTCCAATACATGAGTTACCGGGTTCACTACCGCACTGTCACTGTGAAAAATAGTGGTTCCCTGTTGAATAATAGCGCCACCGGCAATGGTTTGCAGGGTGGTAGCAGAATCAACCTTTATCGCGCGCATGCTGGGCCCCCGAAGGATATGATATTCTGTAATGGTATCGGCCGCAGGAGCTACCGTCGGTTTTACCTGTCCAAATGAAAAATAACCTGTGAGTAAAAAGAAAAAAAGGAATAAATATTTTTCAATTTTGAACATGCAATTTTTTTGGAGAAATTTAAGGGTTATATCCTTTCAAGTGCTTTGATGATTTAATAAATAAGAATCTGAATTATTTGTTGCTTTACTGTTGCTTTACCACTTTCAACGTGTCATCAATCAAAGGAGCGGTTATATAATTTCCTTTATCTTTTTTGCCAAAGATTGAAAAGCTTACATATCTTTTTGGATGAACGCGAATATCATCGAGCAAAATATTTATTTTATTTGAAGTGCCTTCCAGGTTGTTATATAAAGTTTTGTCATTTAACAATAAGCCTAATGAACCATCTTTGCTGTTTAACTTTTCAGATCCGGCTTTAAAATTATCAATGGCTAAATTCAAAGTATCAAGAGTTCGTTGCAGGTTTATCGCTGCCAGATTCCTGGAAAAAGCTTTCGTGTTTTGCATGATACTATCGAGGCTTTTATTATTTGAATTCAAATTGGCGGTAAAAATCTTCATATTGCTCAAAGAAGCAGCGAGCGCGCCACTTTGCGTATCCATTAATTTTTGAACAGATTCTGATGTTACTACAAAAGAAGCGGTAGCAAGGTTCAGATTCCGGATCATGCTTTTGATGTTATTTTTGGTTGGAGTATCAAAAACTCCGGTAACAGTTGTCATCAATGAATCGAGCGATTGTACGGCATTTCTTACTTCATATAATACCGGATTAATGAGTTTCATTGCTTCATCAAAAGCACCGCCACTAAGGGTTGTCAGTAACGTGTCGCCGTTTTGAAGGTAGGTTTTATCATTGCCCAGTTGAATTTCCAAAGAGGGACTGCCGAGAAGATTTGGATTAATCAGGGCAAGGGAATTTTTAGGAATATTTACATCTTTGGTAAGGGAAACGGTTACCACGATCCTTTTCATATCTTTTCCCCCATCAAGGTTTTCAATCCTGCCGATTTGCAACCCATTAATTACAACAGGATTTGATTTTTTAAGTCCCTGCACATCGGAGTATACAGCATATATATTCCGCTCCTTTTTAAATACACCATTTCCTTTGAGGTAATTAAATCCGATAACCAGCATAGCAATACCGATGATTGCCATCAATCCTATTTTCGTTTCGTTACTTATTTTCATTTGGTTTTATTTCTTCAGAATTCATTTTATATTATTGGAGAAAAAGCCAATAAATGTATTCTGCGAAAATAGTAAAGTTCTCGGCAGTAAGTAACAAATCAGTTGAGAATCAAATAAGAAGGTGAAAATATTTTTTCTTAAATAAAAACCGTTTGAATTATTTCGCGTCCGTGGCTGCCGCTGTAGCTGTAGTTCTACCCTCTGCCCGGTTTCTGTATGTTACAAGCGCCCGGGTAATTGCCTGCGCGATTTCTTCCTGGCCTTTCTCGCTGTTCAGATAGCGCTCATCATCGTAGTTTGCCACAAATCCGGTTTCGATCAAGATAGCCGGCATCTGTGTAGCATGCAATACCCAAAGTCCTTTCTGGCGTTGCCACACTCCCAGATCATTGCGGCCTGTTTTAGCAATTTCGTCCTGTACATCGGAGGCAAGCTGATAGCTTTTTTTAAAATAGTGTTGCGTATATATAAGCGCACTGGCTTTATACTCGGGGCTTTCATAGTTAATATCCGCTGTACTGTCATTTTCAGAAGTATTAAAACCAAGATCTGCCGCTTCCAGTGCTTTTATTTTATCATTTGTTTGTCGCTCAGCCAGGATCAAAGTACTGGTGCCTTTTCTGCTGGTCGGAATCTTATAATATTGTTTGATGGGTACCTCGCGGGTATGTTTGGTTACAATTTTTTTC
>JAHEZB010000390.1 GCA_023251285.1 Chitinophagaceae bacterium
TTTGCGCGGTGCAGAAATGATTGCCAGAAGAATTAAACCAAATGCCGCCATCATTACTGATGTGACGCATGATACAAATACGCCGATGATCAACAAAAACATCCAGGGTGATTGTATGTGTGGCAAAGGTCCTGCATTGACTTATGGCCCGGCTGTTCATAATAAATTATTGGGTTTTATCCAGGATGTTGCTGAAAAAAATAACATACCTGTACAGTTGCAGGCAGTAAGTCGCAGCACGGGCACCGATACCGATTCTTTTGCATATGCCAATGATGGATGCCCGTCGGCGTTGATTTCTATTCCATTGCGTTATATGCACACCACTGTAGAAATGTTGCATAAAGATGACGTAGAAAACACCATCAAATTGATTTATGAAAGTGTTTTAGCGTTGACACCCAAGACGAATTTGAGTTATTTTTGATGAATAAACAGATGAATTATGGAATCAATAAGGGAAATTTTTGTTCCTGAAAACAATAAGATCGTGTTGACTATTCCTGATAATTTTATTGGAAAAAAGATAGAAGTATTTGCAACTGAAGTGAAAGAAAAAAAGGAAAATTCAAAAAAGGAAAAGAAAAAAACTTTTGATGCAATTAAATTAGATCTTACAGGTTTTAAATTTAACAGAGAAGAAGCTAATGAACGGTAAAGTATTTTTTGATACAAACGTCATTTTATATTCTTACTCTGAGAAAACAGAGCGAAAGAATGAGATTGCGCAATTGCACATTTTAAATTATGATGGCGTTATCAGTACTCAGATGATGCAGGAAATGTGCAATATTTTAATTAAAAAGTTGAAGCAAGATCACTTGTCTGTTTCTAAAACTCTCGTGGAATTAAATAGCAACTTTTTTGTTTTGGTTAATGATTATGATACCATAAAAAAGGCGTTAGAGATTCATTTTAAATACCGGTTTTCTTATTATGATTCTCTGATTGTTGCCTCGGCTTTACAAAACGAATGTGCTGTTTTATATTCTGAAGACTTACAGCACAAGCAAAAAATAGAAAACACTTTAACCATTATTAATCCTTTTTTATAAAATGCAAATAAGAAACGACTGGACCAAAGAAGAAATCGCTGAAATATACAATACGCCTTTATTAGAGCTGATTTATAAAGCCTCTGTCATTCATCGCGAATACCAGGAAACCGGTGAAGTGCAGGTATGTACATTACTCTCGATTAAAACCGGTGGCTGCCCGGAAGATTGTGCTTATTGTCCTCAGGCAGCGCGTTACCACACAGGGGTTGATGTGCAGGCATTGATGAAAAAAGAAGAAGTTTTGGCTTATGCGCAAAGAGCAAAAAATGCGGGCTCAACCCGGTTTTGCATGGGCGCTGCCTGGCGTGAAGTGCGCGACAACCGTGACTTTGATCGCGTTTTGGATATGGTAAAAGGGGTAAATGAACTCGGGCTCGAAGTGTGCTGCACCATGGGAATGTTATCAGAATCACAGGCAGAAAAATTGCAGGCAGCAGGCCTGTATGCCTACAATCACAATGTGGATACATCTGAGGAACATTATGCAGATATTATTACGACAAGAACGTACGATGACCGGTTGAGAACATTAGGAAATGTTCGTAAAGCCGGAATCAGCGTATGTTCCGGAGGTATTATTGGTTTAGGAGAAACACATGAAGACCGGATTGGCATGCTACATACGTTATCGACTTTGCCTTCTCATCCCGGAAGTGTGCCCATCAATGCGTTGGTAAGGGTGAAAGGAACGCCGCTCGCGGGAAATCAAAAAGTGGATATCTGGGATATGGTCAGAATGATCGCAACGGCAAGAATTATTATGCCAAAAGCAATGGTAAGACTAAGCGCAGGTCGCACAGAAATGACTATTGCAGAACAGGCATTGTGTTTTATGGCTGGCGCTAATTCTATTTTCTCAGGGGAAAAATTATTAACTACTCCAAACCCCGGGTTTGACCAGGATAAAATGATGTTTGAATTGTTGGGTTTAAAACCAAGAGAATCATTTAAAGAAAATGCCACCGCAGCAGAAGGTGGGTTTGTTGAAGAAGTTTTTAATTAGCTAATTTGCAAACCAGCTAATTAATTTATGGACAAACAAATTCTTCTGAATGCCTATCGTTTAATGTGCACAGCCGGAGCAATGGCGAAAACATATGAAGCCAACCGCCAGGTTTGTAAATACGTTCACTCTACATCGCGTGGCCATGAAGCGATAAAACTTGCCACTGCTTTTCAGTTACTGCCGTGCGATTTTGTAAGTCCCTATTATCGTGATGAAAGCTTGTTACTGGGCCTTGGGTTTTCGCCTTATACATTAATGCTTCAACTGCTGGCTAAAGGGGAAGATATTTTTACCGCGGGGAAAGAATATTATTCACATCCGAATTATCGCGGAGAGGATAAACCAACTATTATTCATCAAAGCAGCGCTACCGGAATGCAGGCGATTCCGGCAACCGGAATTGCACAAGGCTTACAATATTTACAAAAAATCGATTCTCCTTTATTTAAAAAAGGAAGTAACGGAGAAAATCCAATTGTGGTTTGCTCTCTCGGCGATGCAAGTCTTACCGAAGGCGAAGTGAGCGAAGCTTTTCAATTTGCTGTTTTAAAAAAGTTACCAATTATCTATTTGATTCAGGATAATGGCTGGGGAATCAGTGTCACTTCTGAAGAAGCACGCACGATGGATGCCTACAAATTTGCCAAAGGCTTCAAAGGTTTGCAACGAACAAGTATTGATGGCAGCGATTTTTCTGAAAGTTACCAGGCAATCAAAAAAGTAATAAATGAGGTAAGAGAAAATTCCGTTCCATTTTTAGTTCATGCAAAAGTGCCACTGCTCGGCCACCACACGAGTGGTGTAAGAAAAGAATTTTATCGGCCAGAAGAAGATCTTGCGAAACATGCGAAGGAAGACCCGCTTCCCAAATTAAAAAACCGTTTGCTTCATTTGGGTATTGAAGAAAAAGACCTGGATGAAATTGAAGCGATCGTTTCTGAAGCAGTTGCGCAGCAATTTGAAAGCGCAAAAGCCGCACCAGAACCTGATCCTGCAAAAGTTTCCGAACATATTTTTGCCCCCACAAATATTACCCGGGAGGAAGGCGAAAGAACCCCGCCGGGAAAAGAAAAAGTAGTGATGGTAGATGCGGCGCTTTTTGCCATTCGTGAAATCATGGAAGATTTTCCGGACGCAATTGTTTACGGTCAAGACGTGGGAAAGCGACTGGGTGGCGTTTTCAGGGAAACCGCAACTCTGGGCGAACAATTTGGAGATCACCGGGTTTTTAATACTGCTATCCAGGAAGCGTATATTATTGGTTCTACTGTTGGCATGAGTGCAACTGGCGTAAAACCGATTGTGGAAGTTCAGTTTGCCGATTATATTTACCCGGGCATCAATCAACTGGCAACAGAAGTTGCGAAAAGTTGTTACCTGAGTCATGGAAAATTTCCGGTTCAAACTGTCATTCGTGTTCCAATAGGAGCATATGGAGGTGGTGGTCCTTATCACAGCGGAAGCATTGAGACTTTATTGCTTTCGATCAAAGGAATTAAAATTGCTTATCCATCAAATGCAGCCGATATGAAAGGATTGATGAAAGCGGCTTTTCTCGACCCCAATCCTATAATCATGCTGGAACACAAAGGACTTTATTGGAGCAAAGTTCCGGGAACTGAAGATGCAAAAACCATAGAACCATCGCGTG
>JAHEZB010000391.1 GCA_023251285.1 Chitinophagaceae bacterium
ATCATTTGAATGAGCCGGTCAAAAATCTAAGTGGCGGCCAAAGAAAAAGAGTGGCTCTGGCGCAGGCTTTGATTGATGCACAATTGCATGAAGGCAAATGTTTGCTGATACTGGATGAGCCTACCAATCACCTGGATGTTCAAATGATTGAATGGCTTGAAAATTTTTTGGCCACCAATAAAAGCACTTTGTTGCTGGTAACGCACGACCGTTATTTTCTTGATGAAGTTTGCAATGAGATCATCGAACTGGATGATGAGAAATTATATGTTTACAAAGGCAACTACGATTATTTTTTAGAACAAAAATCATTGCGGCAGGAAGTGCAGCAAAGTGAGTATCAAAAAGATAAAAATATTTTCAGAAAAGAACTTGAATGGATGCGCAAACAACCAAAAGCGCGAACCACAAAATCTAAAAGTCGCCAGGATGCTTTTACAGAAGTAGAAGAAAGAGTAAACCAAAAGAAGGAAGTAGCAGAGGTTTCATTACAAATGAAAATGACCCGGATGGGCGGGAAGGTTTTGGAAATGAAAAAAGTGTATAAATCTTATGGAGATAAAGTAATTATGAAGGGCTTTGATTACACTTTTAAAAAAGGAGAGAGAATTGGTATTGTAGGAAAAAACGGAACTGGAAAATCAACGTTTTTAAAAGTTGCATTGCAGCTTGTTTCTCCCGATAGCGGAAAAATAAATCATGGCGATACCATTGTTTTTGGAAATTTTGCCCAGGAAGGCTTGCAATATAAAGAAGACAAAAGAGCCATAGAATATGTAAAAGATTTCGCGGAATTTTTCCCCCTGGCCGATGGAAGCAAGATAAGCGCATCGCAGTTTATGGAAAAATTTGGGTTTACAGCGCAGCAGCAATTTACCCCTTTGAGCAAATTAAGCGGTGGCGAAAAAAGGAGATTGCATTTGTTGAGTATTTTATTTAAAAATCCTAACTTTTTAGTTCTTGACGAGCCGACAAATGATTTGGATTTGCAAACGTTAAGGACGCTGGAAGATTTTTTGCAGGATTTTCCCGGCTGTATTTTGATCGTTAGCCACGACCGTTATTTTATGGACCGCCTGGTCGATCATCTTTTTGCCTTTGAAGGAAATGGCGAGATACGCGACTTTCCCGGAAATTATTCTCAATATAGAATGTGGAAACAATTGGAAGAAAATGCGGAAGGAAAAATAGAAAAGGCAGAAAGTGAAAAGCAGAGAGCTGAAAGCGTAAAGCCAAAGGCCAACGGCGCCGAAAAAGCAAAGTTATCTTTTAAAGAAAAAACAGAATTTGAAAAATTAGAAAAAGAGATTGCAGAACTGGAAAAAGAAAAGAGTTTGCTGGAAGTGAAACTGAACAACGGTTCTATGGATTTTGAAAAACTGCAGGAAACTTCAGAACGAATCAGCGATATCATAGTCCTTCTGGATAAAAAAGAAATGCGTTGGCTGGATCTCAGTGAACGAGCAGATTAATAATAATGGTGAAGCGTGATTCATCATTTATAAGTTTAGTAACATAAGCAGTAAGCGAATAAATAAGGCTTTTTTATAAATGAATTTACTGGCAATAAAATGGATGAAATCTTTGGATTTTTCAGAAAAAACAAGGCAATGAAAAACTGGTTTGCATCTGATCGTGTTTTTAATTCGCTCTACCCCAAACTCATCCAGGAAGTGGCAGAAAAACATTGGACGCCACTTGCCGTTGCAGAAAAAGCTGCTGCATTTTTGGCTGCTTTCCCTGATGCAAAAGTTTTAGATATTGGCAGCGGTTCAGGAAAGTTTTGTTTAATGGCCGGACATAATCACCCGCTATCATTGTTTTATGGAATTGAGCAAAGAGCCAATCTTGTGGCGCTTTCGACCGATTTGGCAGAAAAGCTAAAATTGGACAATGTGTTTTTTATCTGTGATAATATTACCAATATTGATTTCTCAGCTTACGATTCTTTTTATTTCTATAATTCATTTTACGAAAATATTACCGGCACACAAAAAATCGATTTTAGTGTTAAATACTCAGAAGAATTATACAATTACTACAACCGTTTTTTATACAAACAACTTGCAAAAAGACCGGCAGGAACAAGACTGGTAACTTATCATAGCTTTGGCAGTGAAATTCCTCCCGGTTTTGAAGTAGTTCATACAGATTACAATGAGTTTTTAAAGTTTTGGATTAAGGTATAAATGATGTTGAAAATTAATTTATGAACGTTTTCAGAAAAATAATCACTGCCACTTATGCACTTCGAATGCAAATATCGAAACTAACGGGCATGGGTATTCGAATTTATAAAAATGAAAACAACGTGCCTGCTAACGAAAGCTTTTATTCATTAAAAGCATTTTTAAATACCGGTGAAGAAGTGAAATTTGAGCGTTATAAAAATCAAAAAGTTTTGATTGTAAATGTTGCAAGTGAATGTGGTTTTACCCCACAATATAGCGCGCTTGAATTACTAAATAAAAAAGATAAAGCCATTACGGTACTTGGCTTTCCGGCAAACAATTTCGGCAAACAGGAACCTGGAAATGATACCCAGATAAATAACTTTTGCAAAGTCAATTATGGTGTAACGTTTCCTTTGTTCAAAAAAAATGATGTAGAAGGAAATTCAAAACAACCGGTTTATCAATGGCTGACTGATAAAAATAAAAACGGATGGAACCTGATAGAACCAAAATGGAATTTTTATAAGTACCTGGTTGATGAAAATGGAAATTTATCCGGTGTCTTTTCATCGTCAGTTTCACCTTTCGAAACCTTTTAATCACCACGATTATATTTCGTTTGATAAAAAGAGAAATTGGCTTATTTATTTGTTTACTGAAAAATTTTATTTCTGAAAAACCAAGCGAGTGTGTTATTCGGTTTTATTTCCTCCAAAAAATCCACCCAACTTTTCTTTAACAAATTCTTCCGCGCCGGGAACAAAATCCCTGATCTCATTCATAATGTTTCCACTGTTTGCTGTTGTCGATTGTACATCAGCAGGAGTAGTTCCGGGCCCGGATGGCGTCGTTCCAGATTGAAAAAGATTATCTACCGCGCCTGCTACCATTGGAAATTTTTCTTTTATATAACCGGTAATAGTAGTTAAAATGCCGCGTGATTGTTCAGGAGTAAGACCATGGACATTTTGCAATTTTTGAATTAACTCTTCCATTTTAATTTGTTTTAGGTATAAATTTCATTACCACAAAGTAACGGTTTTATGAAAGATAATTTTTAAATATTTATGCCGGATAGCCTCCGGGAAAGAAAAGCTGGTGCGTCTTTTTATTTACTAAACATTCGGAATTATTTATAAAAAAACTGCAGCAACATCCTTTACTTTTGCAGCCGTGAAAAAGAAAAAAATTATTTTGGAAAATGTTCCCGTTACCGCCTATGCTGCCGAAGGCAAAGCACTGGCGCGCATAGAAGGAAAAGTAATTTTTATCGAGGGCGCCGTTCCCGGTGATGTAGCAGATGTTTTAGTTACGAAAAATAAGAAGGACTGGGCAGAAGGAAGAGTTTCTAAAATAAAGGAATTTAGTCCGGAAAGAGTAACACCTTTTTGCATCCATTTTGGTATTTGCGGAGGTTGCAAATGGCAAATGCTTCCTTATGAAAAGCAGTTACAATACAAGGAGCAGGAAGTAAAAGATGTGATAAAAAGAATTGGCAAAATTGAAACTCTGATA
>JAHEZB010000392.1 GCA_023251285.1 Chitinophagaceae bacterium
TTGGAATCGTTATCGGGAACGATTGCATAAAAATACTTGCGCCGGATCGATTTATCCTAATAAAATATCGGTACACTTGCTTAATGGTATTTGTGAGAATCTGATCAAATTTTTGTCTCACATTGCTTGCTTGTTATTATGAAATTAAATGAACTTTTTAATCTTTCAGGTAAAACTGCTCTCGTTACCGGCTGCTCACGCGGTATCGGAAAAGCAATGGCGACAGGCCTTGCAGCAGCAGGCGCGGACATCATCGGCGTATCTTCTTCGCTTGAACCCGGGAGTGACATTGAAAAAGAGATCATTGCATCCGGACAAAAATTTTCTTCTTATAAAATCAATCTTGAGGACAGGAATGAATTATTGAATTCCATTGACCAAATAAAATCTGCACATCCTGTTATTGATATTTTAATAAATAATGCCGGAACGATCAAAAGGAGTCCGGCCGTTTCTTATACCGATGCAGACTGGGATACGGTTCTTAATATCAATCTCAATTCTGCATTTGCTCTTGCCCGTGAGTTTGGAAAGGAAATGGTGCAAAGGCAACAGGGAAAAATTGTTTTTACCTGTTCATTACTTTCATTCCAGGGCGGAATTAATGTTGCCGCTTATACTGCAAGCAAAAGCGCAGTTGCGGGTTTGGTAAAAGCACTTGCCAACGAATGGGCATCAAAAGGAGTAAATGTAAATGGCATTGCTCCGGGATATATCGCTACAAAAAATACGGAAGCATTGAGACAAGATGCGGCAAGAAATAAAGCAATCGAGGACAGAATTCCGGCGGGAAGGTGGGGAACGCCCGGTGATCTGATCGGGCCGGTTGTGTTTTTAAGTTCTGCTGCCTCTGATTATGTACATGGAGAAATATTAACGGTTGATGGCGGATGGATGGGACGTTGATTGGCTGAATAAAATTCTCACATAAATTAACGAACAAAGATTTCAGTATCATTTTTGACGCAATAAAAAAGGTGGATAAGGACAATTAAGAAATGCGTTTGCAAAATTAATCCAGGGGAAAAGAAAAAGGATCCGATCAATTTTGCCGGTTCTCATTGAACAGCAGGTTGAATGGAAGCACCGTTCAGGTCAAAAAACAATTTCTTTCGCAAATTAACCCGCTTTAAAATCCGGTTATTTTCCTGAAAGGCGCTATGTGGAAGTTTTATACTGGCGGATCGTGAAGCGATTGCAAACCGCATTTCTTTTTCCAGTAGAAACGGCATCGATTCTATCGAAATAAAAATACAAAATCAAAAAATAATCATCCTTCATTTCAAAAACCAAAGCTTGTAATAATATGAAAAGTAAACTTTATTTTTTCGTGATGCTACTGTTTTCATTTACGACGGCGATGTCGCAAAGTAAAACAGTCACTGGTCATGTAACATCAGGGGCAGGGGAGGCATTAACAGGTGTAAGCGTATCGTTGAAAGGCACAAAGACGGTAACTGCAACCAATGCTTCCGGTGATTATTCCATATCAGTACCGGCCCATGGAAATGCCGTGCTGGTATTCAGTTATGTAGGCAGCAAAAGCCAGGAAATAACCGTCGGAAACCGAAATGTTGTTGACGTCACGCTGCAAACCACTGCTTCTACTTTGAACGATGTCGTTGTCGTCGGTTATGGTACGGTAAGACGAAAAGATCTTACCGGCTCTGTTTCATCGGTAAGCGCAAAAGATTTAAAAGATGTTCCTATCAATTCTGCGGAAGAAGCATTGGCAGGAAGACTGGCTGGTGTGCAGGTTACCGGTTCGGAAGGTTCGCCGGATGCCCAGGTACAGATCCGGGTAAGAGGCGGTGGTTCTATTACACAAGATAATTCACCCTTGTATGTTGTAGATGGAATTATTGTCGATAATGCGCTTTCTACTATGTCGCCGCAGGACATCGAAACAATCGATGTATTGAAAGATGCTTCTGCTACCGCCATTTATGGCGCAAGAGGCGCAAATGGGGTAGTCATCATTACTACCAAAGGCGGTCACAAAGGTAAGAGTACGATAAGTTATAACGGGCTTGTGGGTGTTCAAAAAGTGCCGCATGAATTGAGCGTCATGAATCCTTACGAGTTTGTGTTATACCAATACGAAAGAAGCCGCGGGAGCAGCCAGAATGAACAGAGCTTTTTAAATACTTATGGCACATGGAACGATCTTTCTTTATACAAGCAAGCACCTTTTGTTGACTGGCAAAACCAGGTTTTTGGCAGAAGCGCTTTTATGCAAACACACAATGTAAGTATATCCGGTGGTGGGGAAAAAACACAATTCAATCTCAGCCTTACTTACAACAAAAATGAAGCGGTGATGCTGAATTCTGATTATGACCGTAAGCTGGTAAATTTTAAACTGACTCATGAAGTAAGTAAAAATTTTAAAGTAGGATTTAATGTTCGTTTCGACAACCAGGTTATTAATGGCGCCGGAACTTCAAGTCCCGGTAGTAGCGGCTTAAATTTCCTGAGACAAGCTGTTCGTTATATTCCTTATTTATCGCCCGGACAGGAAGTAGCCAATTACGATCCTACTTTAATCAATGAGACAAGTGGAAACGGATTATATATCGTAAACCCGCTTTTATTGATCAATTCGCAATACAAAAAACAATACCAGACTTTAGCAGGATTGAGTGGCTATGCTGATTACACTTTAACCCGGTTTCTCTCTTTCAGAACAACTGTCGGTTTCGATTATCATGATTACAGAACCAATAGCTATGATGATAGTTTAAGCTCTAACTCTATTTCCAATGGATCTGGTATGCCAATTGCAACTGTACAACAAAGCAACCTTCAAACATTTGATAATTCTAATGTTTTCTCTTTTACCAACAGGAGATTTGACGGAGATTTTAATGTGAACAATACGTTTGATTTTATTGCGGGACAGGAAACGTATGAAACGCGAAATTCCAGTAACACCCTTATTCAACGTTTTTTCCCATTGGGAACAACAGCAGAAAAAGCTTTTGGAAATTTGAACCTGGCAAGCCCGCCAACAGGAATTGCAGAGCCTGCGCCAACCAGTAACCAGGATGTGCAGCGGATTTCTTCTTTCTTCGGAAGGCTTAATTATGGATATAAAGATAAATACCTGGCTTCCCTGAGTATGCGTGCAGATGGTTCATCTGTATTTGCTCCAGGGCGTCAATGGGGTTATTTTCCGGCTGCATCCTTTGCCTGGAAAATGTCGGAAGAAAAATTCATGCAGGGTTTAGAACCATTTCTTTCCAATGTAAAACTTCGTCTCAATTACGGTGAAGCAGGAAATAACCGGATCCAGTCTTTCCTTTTCCTCACACAGTTTAATACAGATCAAAATTATTATGGTTTGCAAAATCAATTGGTCACTGCGTTTGGTTCTGCTTCCTTATCCAATGCCTTTTTAAAATGGGAATCAAATATTACCCGGAACGTAGGCCTTGATTTCTCTTTATTGAATAATCATGTTCAATTCAGCCTGGATTATTACCGCAATAAAACGAAGGATCTGTTGGTGTCAGTACCGGTACCTACTACTTCAGGATATGTCAACCAGATCCAGAATGTAGGCGCGACAGCCAATAACGGTTTCGAAGCGCAGGTTAGCGCCAGCGTAATTCAAAAAAGGAATTTTAGCTGGAATGCCAGTTTTAATGTTTCATTCAACCAGAATGAGGTGTTGAGCCTTGGAAAA